>JACDAK010000069.1 GCA_013695495.1 Blastocatellia bacterium
GCTCTCACTAATTCCCATTGTCAAACGAGTAATCGTTTCTTTTGAGGTAAGGATAATGCCGATCAAAGTCATCTCAACGCTGATTGCGATATTTGCAGTTAGTATTATCGCCATCGCTGTGAGCAGATCTGATTTCGCATCAACGGACCGGACGACGACTCAGGTTGCGGCTTCGACGGCGGATCTCAATCGGGATACAAAAGACGCTGATGCGATGCTGGAATCGCTTAGCTCACAGAAAGGCTCCGTTAGTGAGCCGTCGCCTTTGGCAACCTCCGAAATAGTCAAACCAGGTACGATGGCGCCAACCCGGGAGATCAAATCGAGTGGTGTAGCACAAACAAGTGAAACCTCGGACGAGATCTTCGATGGCACTAAGATAAAAAGGTCAGAATCCGAATGGCGGCGAATGTTGACGCCCACGCAGTTTGAGATCCTTCGGAACAAGGGCACCGAGAACCCCTACACCGGCAAATACGATAAGTTCGATGAAGTCGGAACGTACCACTGTGGTGCGTGCAGCCTAGCGTTATTCCGCTCGACTACAAAATTTGATTCCGAGACGGGTTGGCCAAGCTTCTTTCGAGCGATATCTGAAAAGAACATCATCGAGAAAGTCGACAATAGCCTTAGCGAGGTTCGCACGGAGGTTGTTTGCGCTCGCTGTGGCTCACATTTAGGTCACGTATTTGATGACGGGCCTAAGCCTACGGGGCTTCGTTACTGTATAAATTCTGCAGCGCTCAATTTTCGGGCAAAGCTGTGATCGATCACGAAAATTCCCGATGCTTGCCACGGCCGATCCGTGTTCTTGGACGTGCTTCGATATCGCTAGACTCGATTGCGAGAATTCGCAGTGCCGGGGCCTGGCAGAAGGTCCTGACAGGGGAGAAGAGCCTGAGTGCTCCTGTAGAACTGTTGCCCGGTGCGAGTCTTGCACCGGCGTTTTGCGTATATTTAGCGAAATGGCGATGTGCTAGAATCTTGTATTTATGACAGGCAGCGAGATAAGACAAAGATTTCTGGATTTTTTTGAGCAGCGCGGCCATAAGGTGGTACATTCATCGCCGCTCCTTCCAGCCAATGACCCGACTCTGCTATTCACGAACGCGGGGATGAACCAGTTCAAAGATGTATTTCTCGGTAACGAAAAACGTGACTACACCCGGGCGGTCTCCTCTCAGAAATGCATACGTGCCGGCGGCAAGCATAACGATCTTGATGAGGTCGGCAAGACCGCACGCCACCATACCTTTTTTGAGATGCTCGGGAATTTTTCATTCGGAGACTATTTCAAAGAAGACGCGATAAAATTTGCGTGGCAATTTCTGGTCGACGATCTAGGCCTTGAGGTGAACCGCCTGTGGTTCTCCGTGTTCGAAGGCGATGAAGAGGTCGGGCCCGACGATGAAGCTCGCGAACTTTGGATCAAAGCCGGGGCGGCCCCCGACCGCGTTCTCGGGTTCGGCCGAAAAGATAATTTCTGGCAAATGGGTGACACCGGACCGTGCGGCCCGTGCTCAGAGATTCACTATTACATGGGCGACGATCCGGATGACCCGTCGAAAAACTCGCCGGAGTGGGTTAACGGCCCCGGCGATACCACCATGGAGATCTGGAATCTGGTGTTCATGCAGTACAACCGAATCGCACTGGACGAAGGAGGCTTCCTGCTTGAGCCGCTCCCTGCTCCGTCGGTGGATACGGGAATGGGGCTCGAACGCATCACGGCTGTAATGCAAAAGGTTAAGAATAATTACGACACCGACCTCCTCAGGCCGCTTGTTGAGTTCACCGCAGATCGGGCGGAAATCCGCTAGCGACCTATTAGACCTGATGGCCCAGCCGATCACAGTCCTCGTTGTTGAACATCAGCCGCTCATCCGCATCGGCATCAGGGCGGTGCTCGAGTCGGACGAGAACCACCGCTTCGAGATCGTCGGCGAAGCGGCGACAGCAGCTGAAGGCTTTACATTCTTTATCACCAGGCGTCCCGATGTCGTGCTCCTCGCACTTCGAATGCCTGATTTTTGCGCGATTGACGACCTTAGTGCCTATTTCGAGAAGGACCCGAACGCCAGACTAATTGTTCTCGCCGAACGCGCCGGCGATTCCGAAATATCGCGTGCTCTCAAGCTCGGTGCAATGGGATATGTCACTAAAGACCTGCAGACCGAGGAACTGATTAACGCGGTGACCACCGTAGCCGCAGGGCGAAAATTTATCCCGCAAAATATCGCTGGCGTGCTAAGTGAGAACATCGGCAGCGAGGCATTGACACCGTCTGAGACGAAGGTTCTTGGGATGCTCGTCGGCGGGATGTCGAACAAAGAGATAGCGTTTGCGCTGGATATCTCGCAGAACACGGTAAAGACACACGTAAAGAACATATTTGACAAACTTGGCGTCTCAGATCGAACGACCGCGGCCACGACTGCCATACGCCGCGGCCTGGTCAGGGTAGATCTATGAACGATGAATTGATCGATTACGCCGAGAGGTTCACCTCAGGCGAAAGCGAGTTGCTCAGCGAACTCCGCCGGCACTGTTACGAGAACTATCCGGATTCGAATATGCTGTCAGGCTATTTCCAAGGCCGGGTTCTGGCCATGCTTTCAAAACTGGTACGGCCCAAAATAGCTCTTGAGATCGGCACTTACCTCGGATATTCCGCACTCTGCCTCGCCGAAGGCTTAGCGGACGGCGGACGGGTAATTACATTGGATATACAACCAGAAACGAATAAGGTCGCACGGGGCTTCGCCGCTCGGTCGCAGTATAGCGAAAAGATTGAGTTCCGGCTCGGCGATGCTTTGGATATCATCCCCACTCTCGATAATGAGATCGATCTCGTCTTTATTGACGCGGATAAGCCGAACTACTCAAATTATTTCGACCTCACCTTCGACAAGCTTCGTCCGGGCGGCATCATCATCGCAGACAATGTTCTATGGAGCGGTCGGGTACTCGACGAGGAAAAGGACGAAAGCACCCTCGCGCTTCACAACTTCAATCAGAAAATGCTCGCCGACGCACGGGTCGAAAACGTACTCCTCCCGATCAGAGATGGCCTAATGATCGTGCGCAAGATCGCGACATAATTCCTCGCCCGAAAGTATTACCAAACTCTCATCGCAACAGGTGATTACATCTCCGCTAAGGTTCGCTATCATATTAGTAACTCAGTAGTGACCAAGGAGGGATCATGTATGCTTACGATTAGACGTTCCAATGAACGCGGCCACGCTAACCACGGCTGGCTCGACACAAATTTCACATTTTCATTTGCGGATTATTATGATTCGCAGCACTTGGGTTTTCGCGATCTCAGGGTCATAAACGAAGATCGCATCGAGCCGGCACAGGGATTCCCGACCCACGGCCATCGTGACATGGAGATCATAACCTACGTTATCGACGGCGAACTTTCGCATCGCGATTCGATGGGCAATGGCGAAGCGATCCGGCGGCACGAGGTTCAGCGTATGACCGCCGGCACGGGCGTGCTGCACAGCGAATACAGCTCGCCGACGGATAAGACCCACCTGCTTCAGATCTGGATCCTGCCCGAAAAGCAAAACCTGCAGCCGGGTTATGAACAGAAGATGTTTGATGCTTCGGAAAAGCAAGGCAAGTTGCGGCTGATAGCTTCACGAGGCGGGTATGATGGGTCCGTTCACATCAACCAGGATGTAAAACTCTACGCTTCGATCCTTTCAGCTGGCGATGAGGTGAAACACGAACTCGCGGAGGGCCGCCACGCGTGGATACAACTCATCAGCGGCTCGCTTGAGGTAAATGGCGAAAAGCTGGAAGCCGGTGACGGTGCCGCAATCAGCAGCGAAAACACTCTAACGCATAGCTCCGGCGCGGACGATACGGAGTTCCTGCTCTTCGATTTGAAGTAGCCGAGGACAGGCTAATAGCTACCAGCTTTTAGCCAAACAACCATCTATTTCGTGCTCTCGGTTATCATTCTAACAAATTCGTTCACCTTACTGTTATCTATCCACCGGGCAACCACCACTAGGTCGTTGTCCGGGTCGATGTAAACGATGTTCGTGCCGTTGCCGAGGTGCGCGATTGCTGAGGCGGGCGCGTTCGCATAAAGCTTGCGGTCAGTGTTGAGGAACCAGTTCATGAAGCCATAAGTCGGCTGCGCGGGCGTCGGGGTTTTCGCCTGTCGTATGAACTCGTCTGACAAGATCTGCTTGGCTCCCCAACGGCCGTTGCGCGAGGTGAGTAATCCGAACCTTGCCATGTCGTAGGCGTTGATGAACATCCCACCGCCCCAGTGGCCACCCCCACTCACCGCTTGGATGATCCGCCCGTCGATGTTGATCCACGAGTTCTCATATCCGTACCACCGCCATGTGCTCGACGCACCGATCTCGTCCATCAACAGCTCCTTAACCACCTCCGGCAGGGGCCGCCGCCAGACGTTTGTTGCCGCAAGAGCCAGGACGTTCACCCGCACATCGTTATATTCATACACCGAACCCGCAGTCTTCCGCTCACGTGTGAGCCACGTCGCGTTGTCTCGGTCGGGACGGTCTGCCCAGTCTGGCTTGCCCCACAGCGTCCCTTCCCAGTCGCTCGTCTGCCGGAGCAGGTTATCCCACGTAATCGTGCTGTTATGCTTTCCGCTGAACAGATCGATGAACTGCGGTCTTCCGAAACGCTCCGCAACGTCCATACGATCCCCGGGCATGTGAACGGATATCGGTGCAGAATAATCTGACGCCCGATCATTAAGATTTCTGATCAGCTTCCGGTCAAGCGCCAGCCCAACGGCCGCGGAAACAAAACTCTTCGTCACGCTAAACGTCATATCCGCGCGGTTCAGGTCGCCCCATTCCGCTACTATATATCCGTTGCGAATGATGATTCCCGTCGCCGCCCCGCGCTCCTTGAAGTGCCCGACGGCTTCGCCAAAGGGTTCGCGTCCGAACGTCTGGTAATGTGCCAGTTCAAGGCTTCGCGGCGAGTTCGATTCGTTCGCGATCGCGAAGTCCACAGCAGCCTTCACCGCCTGCCCGTTCATTTTGACCTCCGCAGGCGTTTTCCGTTGCCACTCGCCGCGCGGGGGAACGTAATTACTTTGTGCGTATGCCGAAGCTGTGGCGGCAACAATAGCAAAGACTAAAAACAAATTCCTAGTGATCGGTTTAACCATACATACCTTTGTGAACAAATTGCGGTAATTGTCATCGAAGTCGGCGAATCATTCAAACAGCTTCTAGAGATTGTACGATTCAAAACCTATTCCAAGCAGCATCTACTTATAATCTCTCCGGTGCGTAGTGCATTTCAAAACCGTCAAAACCTGTTAGAATTAAGTTGTAATGCTGACACGTGAATTAGAGGAAACGCTGAATTTTGCCGTCGATCAAGCTTTTAAGCATCGGCACGAGTATGTGACGCTTGAGCATTTGTTATACGCGTTGCTGCAAGACAGTTCCGCGCGCGACATTTTGTTCAATTGCGGTGCCCGAATCGACGAGATCTCGGCCGAACTCGAACAGTATTTTGTCGAAAAGCTGGAAAAACTGCCCGAGGGCGTCAAGGTCATGCCCGAGTTGACCGCCACATTCCAATCTACTATCAATTACGCTGTGCTCCAAGCGGAAGGCAGCGGCCAGTCCGCCGTAGACGGGGGCAATATTCTCGCGGCGTTTTATCAGGCAGAACAAAGCTACGCGGTTTACCTTCTCCTTCAGCAAGGCGTCTCGCGGCTCGACATCCTAAACTTTGTTTCACACGGTATCTCTAAGGTGGACGGACATGGACCGCTTCCCGAAGGCTTTGACGATCTCGAAGATTTGGGTTCGTTTGATGGTCAGCGGACGCAAGCTAATCCGCTCGAAAGCTTCACGGTGGAGTTGGTAGCTAAGGCAGCCGAGGGTCTGATCGATCCCATCGTCGGCCGCGTGGCTGAGATCGAACGCACGATCCAGGTCCTGTGCCGACGAAAAAAGAACAATCCGCTTTACGTTGGCGAACCGGGTGTTGGCAAGACCGCCCTCGCCGAGGGTCTCGCCCTTAAGATCAGCGAAGGTGATGTACCTGAAGTCCTAGCGGATGCAAAGGTTTTTGCGCTTGATATGGGCGCCGTCCTTGCAGGCACGCGCTACCGCGGCGATTTTGAACAGCGTTTTAAAGCGATCATCACCGAGCTGAAAAAAGAGAAGAACGCGATTCTTTTCATAGACGAGATCCACACGATTGTCGGTGCGGGGTCGGTTTCCGGCGGCTCAATGGATGCATCAAACATTCTCAAACCCGCGCTGGCCGCGGGTGAGCTTCGCTGCATTGGTTCGACGACCTTTGCCGAGTACAAAGCAGCCTTCGATCGTGATCGCGCTCTCGCTCGGCGCTTTCAAAAGATCGAGATAAACGAGCCGACGGTTGACGAAACTTACGACATCCTACTCGGCTTGAAAAAATTCTACGAGAAATTTCACGGGGTCCACTACCCCGATAGCACGCTCAGAACCGCGTCGGAGCTTGCGGGGAAGTACATCAACGACAGGTATTTACCGGATAAAGCGATCGACGTGATCGACGAGGTCGGAGCATCAGTTAAGCTACTTCCCGAAGACGAGCGGCCGAACAGCGTAACGGTCCAAATGGTCGAGAATACCGTTGCCCGCATGGCTAAGATCCCGCCGAAGACCGTGGTCGGCGACGAACGCGAACGCCTCAGATCGCTCCGTGAGGATATGCAGAAGGTGATATTTGGCCAGGACGAAGCCATCGCTAAGATCGTTGATTCGATTCAGATCTCGCGTGCGGGCCTCGGGCACGAGACAAAGCCCGTCGGTTCCTTTCTATTCTCAGGACCGACCGGAGTAGGCAAAACTGAAGTTTCGAAGCAGCTGGCAGAACAGCTCGGCGTCGAGTTTCTCCGGTTCGATATGAGCGAATACGCCGAAGCACACACCGTATCCCGCTTGATTGGTGCGCCGCCCGGATACGTCGGTTTCGACCAGGGCGGGCTGTTGACCGAGGCAATAATGAAGACGCCCCACGCGGTGCTGGTGCTGGACGAAATTGAGAAAGCGCATCCGAACCTTTTCAACCTGCTTCTTCAGGTGATGGATTCGGCAACGCTCACGGATAACAATGGTAAGAAAGCCGACTTTCGTAATGTAATCCTGATAATGACCACCAACGCCGGCGCTCGTGAGCTTTCCTCGGGCGGCCTAGGTTTTCGCAACAATGCGGACACGAAGGGCAATGCCAAGGGAGCGATAGAGCGGATGTTCACACCTGAGTTCCGCAACCGTCTCGACGCATGGGTCCCTTTCAAAGCGCTCGAACTCGACGTTATCAAGCTGATCGTTGATAAGTTCATGAAGGAGCTGAACGGCCAACTCGCCGAAAAGCGTGTGCTGGTCAAGCTAGACGATTCAGCGAAGGAGTGGCTTGCTAAAAACGGCTTCGATCCCCGCTATGGGGCACGTCCCATGTCGCGGCTGATCCACGATAAGATCAAACAACCGCTGGCTCACGAGATACTTTTCGGCAAGCTCGCGCAGGGCGGCGGCATCACCGTTACGACCAAAAACGATGAACTCGCAATAGATTTCTGAGGATTTAAAGAGACGGTAAGATCAGGCCCGGCGAAATTCGTCGGGCCTATTCAAATTCGCGAACGCCTGGCCGCTAAACTATTTCTTTTTAGCGGCTGATTTCTTCTTAGGCGCGGCTTTCTTAGCTGCCGAGGCCTTGGGGGCCGCCTTCTTAGATGCCGAAGCCTTTGGTGCCGCTTTCTTGGCTGGGGCGGCTTTCTTCGCAGACGACGCGGCTTTTGCCTTTGGAGCGGCCTTCTTTTGCTCAGCGGCTTTTGCTTTCGGAGCTGCTTTCTTTGCTGGAGCGGCCTTTTTCGGAGCGGCGGCCTTCGCCTTCGGAGCTACCTTCTTCGCCGGAGCTGCTGCCTTAGCTTTCGGTGCTGCGGCTTTAGCCTTTGGAGCTGCCTTTTTTGCCGGAGCTGACTTGCTTGCCGCCGACGCCGATGATTTCTTCGCAGGTGTTTTCGATGCTGGTTTTGTTGTTGCCATAATAAAAATTCTTCTTCTTTTTTCTAGATTTGAGGTAGAGCTTAACTAACCGCTAATAACGTAACACATATTTCGCTTCTTGTGTAAAGTTTTTCTTTAACTAAAGCTAGCTATGTGTCTGCAAAGCGTACCCTTATAGGAATTGAATCCGCGTTGTACCGTATTTATCATCGTCCAAAGCTGTGCGCCGGTGAGCATAAACCGTTAAATATCTATCAAATGCAGGCGCCCGTTACTCCTCTTCCTCTAACACGATCTCATTGATCTTGCCTGCATCATCGAAATTTACACGCCATAAAAAAATGCGCTTTTGGGTTGAGGCGAGATAGCGGTAAGCGGTACGATCTGCGGTTTTTTCCTCTTCGACGTAGCGAACTGTCGATACCGTACCGTGTCGCGCGAGGCGGTCGGCGGTTGCTTGCGCGCGAGTTGAACGCAGTGAGCGGTTCATCGATTCGGTAAAGTGCTCGGCGTTCGCCGGGTGCGAGAGGCCGCGCCGAAGTATGTCTGAGACAAGTCGGCCGCGATCAGGGTCAGGGTCATCGGAGTCTTTGACAGTCTTTAACGAGAGGGAGGGGATGAACTGTTTTGCGATGTTTGCGGCGAAGGGGCCGGGTAGGCCGATCTCGCCCAGGTTGGTGAGTACGATGACGGTGATGTCGCTGGCGGTGTAGCGATAGATCGCGGCACCGAAGCCGGCGGTTTGGCCGGTGTGGCCGACGAGGCGATGGCTGCGCACATCGGAAACCCGCCAGCCGAGGCCGTAGGCGGAGGGTTCGCCGCTGTTGTAGATGTAGTTCTTCCAGCTTTCGGCTTTGGTAGCAGGCGTGAGGAACGTGTCGCCGCGAAGGGCGGCTTCCCACTTGATCATGTCTGACAGAGTGGAGACTATCGATCCGGCGCCCATTAGGTTTGTGAGATTGCCGTCGCGGCCGGCGAGTCGGCCCGAGCGCCATTCATATCCTACGGCGCGGAGCGGGATTATATATTGCGGATCGCGTTCGGTGGTTTTGGTCATGCCGAGCGGACGGAAGATTCGTTCGCGCATGAAGTCCATGAACGGCTTGCCGCTTTGTTCCTGGATTATATATGCAAGGAGGTTGTAGCCGCTGTTGCTGTAGATGGTGCGTTCGCCGGGGGTGAATTCGAGTTCGTGTTCGGCAAGGCGTTCGATGAACTGGTCGCGTGTCATGCGACGAGAGAGTTCGAATCCGGTGAGGCCTGTGTAGCTTTTGATGCCGGAAGAGTGGGCGAGCAGGTGGCGTACTGTGACAGGGGCCCAGCTTGCGGGAGTGCCCTGCAGGTAGGCGGAGATCGTCTCGTCGAGGCGGACCTTGCCGTCTTGCACAAGGAGCATGATGCCGGCGGCGGTCATTTGTTTTGAGACGGAGCCGACCTCGAAAGCTGTTTCGTTGGTGACTGGCACGCCGAATTCGACCGACGCCACGCCGTAGCCTTTCTGTTTGACGACGCGGCCTTTGCGGATGACGGCGACAGCGGCGCCGGGTATATTGCGTTCTGCCATGTGCGCGCGAACGAGGTCATCGACGGCGTCGGCGCGAACGGCGGCGGCTTGGACGAAAAGGAGCGTGAATGTAAGTAGAGTGAGGTGCGCGGATCGTGTGTAACGGTTCATACCATTAGGATAATGGTATTTTCGTTTTCGCCAAAATGCGCGTTAGCGGAGGGTTACGATGACAGCGTCGCTGACCTTGCGTTCGACGGCGTCGTTGTTCGACGGGGTATTGACGACCTTGCCGTCGAGGTACATGGTCGTGGAACCGCCGCCGTCGAGGTTGATGGCGTCGATGGCGCCTAGGGTAATCACGTATTCGGCGAGTTCCTGCAGGGTCATGCCTTCGCTGACGCCGGGTTGGCGGCCGTCGACGGTGATCATAAGAAAGCGGCCATCGCGGAGTTTAGCTACGGCAGTGCGGGGGTGGCGGTTCTCGGCGAAGGTTCGGATGGCGCGTTCGGCTTCCCATGTGAGATCGATTTTGCCGGCGGTGACGAGGCGCGAGACGCCGTTGGTGATGTCTTCGGCGCGGCCGAAGACGGTGGTGGGAACGACGTCGGTCGGCGATGAATGGCGCACGGTCATCTCGACGCGGGTGCTGCGTGTCAGGAGGCGGAGCAGCTCGGGCAGTTTGTCGCCGGAGGCCGAGATGACGTAGCCGCCGGCGGGGATAACGCTGCTGCCGTGGGGGTTGAATACGCCGGTGACGCGGCCGGCGCTGACGAGGAATTCGGCGCCGGTTCGGTCGGTCAGTGTGGTGCGGCCGAATTCGGGGGTGTAGATGACAATGTCGTTGTCGCGGCGTTCCCGGTTGATGCCGACGGTGAATTCCTGGCCGCGTGTTGTGAGCAGGATGCTGACGTCGGCGCGGTCGAAGTGGACGCGGGTTTCGCGTGCGGTGTTCTCGATCATCATGGCGACGCGGCTGTTGACGGATTCGCTGAGGGTTACGCCGTCGACGCGGAGGAGGCCGACTGGGTCACCGGCGAAGATGGAACCATCGAAGCGGAAGAACCCGGCGTTGATGGCAGCGACGGCGCCGTGGCGGCGTGCGATGGAGGATGTCGTTTCGGTTCCGACGATGGTGTCCATGCCCAGTTTTACGTCCAGGCGGACCCGGGTAAGATCGAGGCGGAGAAGGTGGATGCGGAACGTGTCGCCCGCGGCCCGGTGGGTCACATCGGCGTGTTCGACGCCGGGATGGACGGTGCGAAAGTCTTGTCCGAGTGCCGCGGCGGCGACCGCGAATATCAACAGCGCCAGGCTGAGTGTTCGTTTCATATGCTGCATTCTACATCAGGATGCAGCTCGGCGCCTCAGATCGAAACGTCCATCGAACGAAACGCAACCGGATAATCGGCTCGAAGCTTATTTACGATACGGGCCCAGGCCAGGACGTTGATCGAGCTTCTGCCTGGCCAGAAGTATTCTTCACCGCTAACTAATGATAGCCGTCGGGCGCATTGGTAGACACCGAACGGTGTATCGAAACCTTTCGGGTCAAAATTAATGTTTTGTGGCAGTGAGTAATTCACCGCGCGGGATACTTGCTGCGAACAGACGCCCGATCCACCATAGTCGTCGTCATTTGCGATCGAGCGAGCGATGTACTCGATCACGTAATTGGCTACAGCCGCAGGAACTGTCTGTACGAGAACCGGGCGACGCACATTTTCTGCAAGGTAATCGTTATAGTCAACGGTTTTCCAGCCGCTACGGGAATTAAACCAACCTGCCGCGTCTTCGAACGTGTAGATGGTTTTGCCGACTGCCACGGCGGAATGCCCCGGACCTTCACCGGCGACGGTGTTGCTTACGAGAGTCAGAATCTTTACCTTAACCTGCATATCGCCCTCCATTCTAGATATCTTGCTTTCGCCTTGTTGACGTGCTTATCCGTTCCTTTTGCCGTACGGCCTCGCGCGGGCGAGATGTGCCATCCCGCAATGGGCAAGTGGAGGCGAGCACACTCCCTACTGGTCGTGTTTCTGCCCGATGTGGGGCGAAAGTCCCCCGTCGCTACGGCCCCGGGTACTGACTTTTAACACACTCCCTACTGGTCGTGTTTCTGCCTGTGAGGGGCGAATACCGTGGGGACATTAGCTCTCGGAGACTTGCCGGGTGTTAGATTCGGCGGTTTCTTTGGCGTGGTGCATGTTCATGGGGACGCGTGAGAAGATGCCGAAGACGACGAGCATGCTTACGAGAAAGCCTACGGAGAATACGATGAGGTCGTTCATTTGACTCTCCGTGTGATGGTGCCGTAGAGGCCTAGTGCGAGGATGGACGGGACCCAGAGGCCGACGAAGATCGCGGTGTCGCGGTTGCCCTCGCCCAAGATCCCGAACCAGAGACTGACGGAAAATAAGAATGAGATGAACGCGGCTGCAACAATATATTTGTCTGATCGGTCGAGTGTCATAGTTTTATATCGGTCGTCTAAATTAAATCTTGTGAAATGTTTCGTCTGCCAGTGTCTTCGCTTAGCCAAGGCCGCTAGATTCACCAGTCCGAACGCCCGAATAAAACGCGCAGCTACGCCCGCCCAAACTCACCCTTACGCATAATCCCGCACAAAAAAAGCGGGCCGAAGCCCGCTTCCCTTCTTCCATCTACCTAACTACAACTTACTTCTCAGCAATCCCAAGAATGAAGTTCGAAATACCAGAAGTGTTGTTAAAGGTGGTCGCTAGATCTACGT
>JACDAK010000055.1 GCA_013695495.1 Blastocatellia bacterium
TCCGGGTTGGAAATCTTGTGACATGCGGCTAGATTAGCACAGCCGGAATCGGGGCCGAAATTTGTGAAACGTGGAGGCGGCGTGAAGCATCTTACTTCACAATCACCTTCGTTTCGAATTGAGCTCAACTGGTGCGACGGCGAATAGATGTGTCTACGTGCGCGTGATAAAATATAGTTTTCAACACATACCAAAAGTTCAGCTAGGAAGGTCATTTATATATGTCGAACATTAAACAGGCAGTAATACTTTCGGCGGCACGAACGCCGACCGGGAAGTTTCAGGGGCAGTTGCAGGGATTTTCGGCTCCCGAATTGGGGGCGATCGCGATAAAGGAAGCAGTTAAACGTGCAGGGATCAAAGAAAGTGATGTTGACGAAGTGATAATGGGTTGCGTTGTCCAGGCGGGGCTCGGACAGGCTCCGGCGCGTCAGGCGGCGTTGAAAGCGGGACTCCCGCCACAGGTTTCAGCTCTGACAGTGAACATGGTTTGCGGTTCGGGGCTGCGTGCCGTGGCTTTGGCGGCTCAATCAGTAATGCTTGGTGATGCAGATTATGTAGTTGCAGGCGGGATGGAATCCATGTCGAACGTTCCGTATGCGATGCCCGGGGCACGCGACGGGTACCGAATGGGTAATCAGAACGTGGTCGATCTAATGGTACACGACGGGCTCTGGTGTCCGTTTGAGAATTGGCATATGGGGAACACGGGTGAGGTCGTTGCCGAGAAGTATCAGATCGAGCGGTCGGAGCAGGACAATTTTGCATTTAGCTCCCACCGGAGAGCGGCTGAAGCACAGACAGCGGGAAGGTTTGGTGACGAGATAATCCCGATCGAAATACCCCAGAGGAAGGGTGAGCCTGTCCTTATGGATTCTGACGAACCGGTGAGGCCGGAAACGAGTGTTGAGAGCCTTGGCAAACTGCGGCCAGCGTTTAAGAAAGAGGGCGGAACGGTTACGGCGGGGAATGCGCCCGGTGTTAACGACGGGGCTTCGGCCATTGTGGTAACGTCGGCGGAACATGCTGCGTCACTCGGCGTTGAGCCTCTGGCACGGATCGTCGCTTGGGCCACGTCGGGCATCGAGCCGAAGATGATAATGATGGCTCCGGTCAAAGGTGTTCAGAACGTTCTTCAGAAAGCCGGTTGGTCCATGGCTGACGTGGATCTCTTCGAACTGAACGAAGCGTTCTCGGTGCAGGCTCTCGGAGTTATGAAGGAATTGGGACTGGACGTGGAAAAGGTGAACGTGAACGGCGGTGCCGTGGCCCTTGGACACGCGATTGGAAATTCGGGCAGCCGCGTTCTTACGACGTTGGTGCACGAGATGAAGCGGCGTGGGGCAAAGCGCGGGGTTGCTGCACTCTGCCTTGGCGGCGGAAACTCGGTGGCGATGGCAGTTGAACGCGATTAGGTGACGAATCATTTTGTAAGGGCGGTGAGAGAGAACCTCATCGCCCCTTTTAATATTTCAGGAAGGAAAAGAATGAGTGAAACAATTGGTGTGATCGGTGCGGGCACGATGGGCAATGGAATTGCGCAGACGGCAGCTTCGGCGGGTTTTGACGTGATATTGAATGACATCTCAAGTGAGCTTGTCGAAAGGGGAATCGCGAACATCGACAAGAGCCTCGACCGATTCCTGAAGAAGGAAAAGATAACGGAAGACGAAAAGAGTTCGACCCTTTCGAGGATCAAGTCATCCTCTTCGCTCGAAGACCTTAACGGCTGCTCACTAATAGTCGAGGCTGCAACCGAGAATTTTGAGATCAAACAGCAAATTTTCCAGACGCTGGATGCCCTGACAGGGGAGCAAACCATCCTCGCTTCGAATACGTCATCCATTTCGATAACCAAGATCGCCGGGGTGACGAAACGGCCGGACAAGGTCATCGGTATGCACTTTTTTAATCCGGTCCCGCTGATGAAACTTGTTGAAGTCATTCGGGGTATTGCGACCTCGGACGAGACCTACGCCACTGTCAAAGCGTTATCAGAGAAGCTCGGAAAGACGCCGGTGGAGTGTAACGATTCGCCCGGGTTCATCTCGAATAGAGTATTGATGCCGATGATCAATGAGGCGATCTTTGCATTGCAAGAAGGCGTTGCGACGGAAGAGGCGATCGACGAGATAATGAAGCTTGGGATGAATCATCCGATGGGGCCGCTCACGCTAGCAGATTTCATTGGGCTTGATGTGTGTCTCGCAATACTTAATGTTTTACATGACGGAATTGGTGATCCGAAGTATCGCCCTTGTCCGCTGCTGAAGAAGTACGTCGACGCTGGATGGCTTGGACGCAAGAGCGGGAAGGGGTTTTACGAATATTCGTCGTAAACCGGAAAGTAGCGTCATTGCACCAAAGAACAAATTTGCGAATCTCAACGTATTAACCGCAGCACCACTTCAGGACAGGATCGAACTCTGAATATGAAAAGATTTTCATTAGTTTTTGCGGTATTTGCTCTATTGCTGGGCTCTTTTGGGGTTTCGGCCCAATTGAAGGTTCCGGCATTAGAGATCAAGGAACGCACGTTGAACAACGGGATGCGGGTTGTTACCCATCGGGATACGACGAGTCCGACAGTTTCCATTCACGTTTGGTACGACGTAGGGGGCAAGAACGACCCGCCCGGGCGGTCAGGGTTTGCGCACATGTTCGAGCATATGATGTTCAAGGCAACGAAGAATATGCCGAACGAGAAGATGGATCGTTTGACGGAGGACGTCGGCGGATTCAACAACGCTTCGACATGGCCGGACTTTACGAATTACTACCAGGTGGTTCCTTCGAATCATCTCGAGCCCATTCTGTGGGCCGAGGCTGACCGGATGGTCAATCTTAACGTAGATGAGGCGAGCTTTTCTTCGGAACGTGACGTTGTCAAGGAAGAGTATCGACAGGGCGTGCTTGCTAATCCTTACGGACTTTTCTTCGAAATGCTTGACAGTCGTTCGTTTCAGAAGCATCCGTATCGCCGCGGCGTTATCGGGAATCTAGAGGAGCTTGATGCTGCAACTCGAGAGGACGCTGAGAAGTTCTATCGCGCATTTTATCGACCGGACAATGCGGTCTTGATAGTTGTAGGCGACTTTGACCAAAAGCAGCTCGATGGTTGGACCGATAAATATTTTGGTTCGATCAAGAGACCCGAAAGCGCGATACCCCGTGTGACGATCGAAGAGCCCGAGTGGACGACCGAGCGACGCTACAACGAGACCGGGCCGATCGTGCCGTTCCCGGCAGTGGGCATTACCTATCTAGCTCCGCCTTCGCGCCACGCGGATGTTCCGGCGTTGCGTACTGCTCAGAATATATTGTCAGGCGGGCAGAGCTCGCGGCTTTATCGAGAGCTCGTACGCAACCAGAAGATCGCTCAAGAGGCTTCGTTCCAGGCAGATATTCGCGTTGATAAAGGACTGCTGCAGTTCATTGGAATCGCATCCGAGGTAGGGACGGCCGAGCGTATCGAAAGATCGCTGCTAGCCGAGATCAAAAAGATGCAGGATACTCCCGTTTCTGCGGCGGAGCTTGAAAAGGCGAAGAATCAGCTTGTCTCACGCGCGATTCGGGCGCGAGAAACAAATGATGGAAAGGCGATCGCAATCGAACAAGCGGTTGCGTATCATGGTGATCCGTTGGCAGTAAATCGAGAAGTGGAAAGGCTACAGGCCGTAACGATCGCAGACGTACAGCGGGTGATGCGACAGTATTTCAAGGATAACCGCGTGGTGATCTATTATCTGCAAGGCGGCGGGACGGAGGACGAAGACAATGAGAATTAGAATCGCATTTTTAGCTCTAGCCGTATTTTTCGGTGCCGCACCCGTTTCTGCACAGGTCGCAGAGCCTAAGCCGGGGCCTGCCCGCACGGTAAAGATCCCGGAAGTTAAAGAATCGAAACTCGATAACGGCCTTACTGTCGCGGTCATTGAGAAGCGCAACGTTCCACTGGTCACGGTGCAGATGCTTGTTCGGTCGGGAGCGGCGGCTGAGGGGATAGACAAGGCGGGCCTTGCGGACGTGACAGCGTCGTTACTGACTAAAGGAACCAAAACCCGGACGGCCACGCAGATAGCAGAGGAAATCGAGTTTCTCGGCGGGTCGATATTCTCGTCAGCATCGTGGAATAACTCGTTCACCACTATCTCGGTAACATCGGACAAGCTCGAACAGGCGATGGCCATCTTGGCGGACACAGCCCTCAATCCCACATTTGTCCAGTCAGAGCTCGACCTGCTCAAGACCCAGGCAGTTGACGGGCTGACCTATAGCCTGACGCAGCCCGGATTTCTTACGAGTTATGTAACCAGTGTCTATTCGCACGGGGAGCATCCTGCCGGGGGAACACCGGCAAGCCTTTCATCGATCAGCAGAGACGATGTGACGAGCTTCTATTCGTCCAACTTTTATCCAGGCAATGTCGTGCTGATCTTCGGCGGCGATGTTGATGCAGCACGGGCGACGGCTATCGCGAAAAAGCATTTCGGGTCGTGGCCGGCAGTTGCCAGAACGCCTCCCATTCGCGAGACGAAGCCGGCAGCAAAACGTAAAGTGGACGGCACCGTCGATCGGATCTTGGTATTGGACCTGCCGAATGCGGGGCAAGCGAGCGTGAGCTACGCACTTCGTAGCTCGAACGGCCGGTCCGTGGCAAGCGGCGACTCTCTTGCGGCTGCCCCGGGCTACTACCCTGCATTGACGCTTAATTCGCTGCTTGGCGGCGGTTATTCATCGCGACTCAACC
>JACDAK010000113.1 GCA_013695495.1 Blastocatellia bacterium
GAGCAGACATCGGCGTGGGCGGGGCTGTTCTATTTCTGTTCGAGGGTGCGGGAACGCGGCGACGAATCGCAGCCGTTTATCACTTTTCCGGAGGGGAACGGCCGGTTCGTCAACCACATGAGCGCGAAGGTCGCCGATAAGATCAAGACCGACCATGCGGTCGTGTCTGTTCAGCCGTCCGATGCGGGCGTTGACGTGATCTGCCTTGCGGGCGGCGAACTCCGCGGAATAAAATGTCGGCGGGCGATCTATGCGGCACCGGTGTTTACCGCGCCGTATGCAATTAGAGGGTTTGCGGATGACGCTCCGTTCACTGCTCGGGCGTTCCACAGTAATTCGTGGTTCGTGGCGAATCTGCATTTGCGCGATCGTCCGGTGCCGCGGTACGAACGCGACTTTCCGCTCGCGTGGGATAATGTGTTGCACGAAAGTCAGAGCCTCGGGTATGTAAACGCGACCCATCAGAAGGGCATCGACCACGGGGCGACGATCTGGACCTACTATTACCCCATGTGCCACGAAGCCGACGCCCGGACAAAGCTGCTCAACTATGGATGGCGGGAGTTGGCTGACGTCGCCCTTAGCGATATCGCGCGCGCTCACCCTGACATTTACGATCTGACGGAACGCATCGATGTGATGCGGTGGGGGCACGCGATGATCTCGCCGACTCCGGGTTTTATCTGGGGCGGCGATCGGCGAAAGGCGCTCGAGCCCTATCGCAACATCCATTTTGCGCACACGGACCTTAGCGGGATCGCGTTATTCGAAGAGGCGTTCTTTCACGGGTTGCGGGCGGCTCGGGAAATCACAAACCTAGTTTGATCGGTGATGTCGGAACTAACCGCCACAAACGACAAATGGCTATTCTCGCGAAACGTCGACCTGTCGGTGTTTCTCGGAAGTGCTGTCGTTTCGCTGCTGTTGTTGGCGGTGGGATGGCGGCTGGGGATTTTGGATAAGGCTTCGCCCGAGTGGACATGGGTTACGGCAATACTGCTGATCGATGTGGCTCATGTCTGGTCTACCAGTTTTCGAGTTTACTTTGATGTCGAAGAATTCAAACGGCGTTTCTGGTTGTATGCCTTAGTTCCGGCGTTCGGCTATGCGGTCGGCGTTGCGCTCTATTCCGAAGGTGAACTGACGTTCTGGCGTGCGCTTGCGATCGTCGCCGTATTTCATTTTGTCCGGCAGCAATATGGCTGGGTAGCGTTATATCGGCGAAAGCTTGGCGAGACGGCCCGGTGGACGTGGTGGGTAGATGCTTCGGCAGTCTATCTGGCGACGTTATACCCGCTGGCATTTTGGATGACGTCGCTGCCGCGCAATTTCAACTGGTTCATTGAGGATGATTTCGTTGCACTTCCGGAGCTTGTCGAAGACGTTCTGTTTCCGATCTATGTCACGGCTTTGTCGGCGTATATTTTGAAATCGGTCTATCTATATTGGACCGACGGTTTCTTTAATATCGGCAAGGACATTGTGGTCGTGACCACGGCGATCTGCTGGTATGCGGGGATCGTACTTTTCAACTCAGACTACGCCTTCACGGTGACGAATGTGATCATCCACGGCGTGCCGTATTTTGCATTGATCTATTTCTACGCAAAGATGCGGCGTGAGACGTCGGGCAGAGTTTATCGAACGCTGTCGCAGCACTGGATCGTTTTTCTGGCGACGCTGTGGGCGCTGGCTTACGCCGAAGAGCTTTTATGGAGTCGCGGAGTTTGGCACGAGCGGGAATGGCTGTTCGGCAGCAATTGGGATGTTGCGGAATGGAAGATATGGATCGTGCCGCTGCTCGCGGTACCGCAGTTGACGCACTATATTCTGGACGGGTTCATTTGGCGGCGGCGCAATAATCAGAATGTAAAGATAGTTTAGTGAAATCTCCTGGTCGTGATTTAATGGTCAACGTGAGAATTTCTCTCAAATTCCTGGTTTTGGTCGCCGCCGTGCTTACGGCCGGGGCGTGCTCTAGTTCGGGCGGGCTTATCGGGCCTGCGGACGAGACGCAAAAAGCCGTCGAGCTTGTTTCGCAGGCAAACGCTGACCTACGGAAGATCAGAATTCTCTACAAAGAGAACGAAGGTAAACGGCTCGAGCTTAAGAATGCTCTCGAATCAGACAGCGCAGCCGAGGTGGAACGGCTGACGAACGAAGTGGTTCAGATCATTAATGACGGCACGAACCTTGGCACCGGCGCGGTCGACCTGATCAGCGAAGCTCAAATGCTCAATATTCATCGGGATTATAAGGAGTATCTTCGGCTAAAGGAGGAGGCTCTGCGGCTTCAGCTTAGTGCGTTCGATAATTACCGCCAGGCTGCGCGGACATTGCGAGACAACTATGACCCGAAGAATGCCGGCCAGCGTGACAAGGTTAAGTCCATTTTCGAAGAACGCAGCGAGGCCTACCGCAAGATAATGGAAGAAGCTCGTGACGCGAGCAGTCGCGCCAACGAGCTTTACAAAGAAACCCTGCAGCGGGAAAAAACATAAGGCGGGACGGAGCTCGCCTCAGCTTCGTGGGGTCACGAAGGGCTTAGAGGATCCGGCCCGGAAAAAACAGGTCATTCCAGATATTCGGCACGCCCGCCGGAAGTGTCTGCCGCGCAGGAGCGTCTTCAATTTGTCGATACAGTTCGAGTAGCCCTCGCGGTGCTTCGGTCTTTTCTGGGGTTACATTCACCGTCTGGCGAGCGCCATTTCTGACGAACGTTACGGAAACATCGCCCTCGGCTTTACTCTGTAGAGCACGGATAAGTTCGATGTCGCTCTTCACGTCTGTACCGTCCAAACTAACAATGATATCGCCTGCTCGAAGCCCCGCTTTATGTGCAGCCGAATCGTCGCGGGTGCTGGTGACCAAGATGCCGCCCTCGACGCGGTAGTGTTCGGCAAGCTGTTCGGTCAATGCCAGAACGCCGATCCCGAGCTGGCGGCCGCCGCCAAATCGCCATACCGTCGGAGCACCGGGCGCTGCGGGCGGCAGCGGGACCTCAACGCGAGGTACGGGCGGCACCATCGGAGCCTCCGCCCTTCTTGGCATCGTAAACGTGCCGCTCTCAAAATACGGCGTCGGACGCTTGCCTAGGGTGACACTCAGTTCGCGTTCCGCTCCGTTTCGAAACACCGTGACACGTGCGGTGTGATCAGGCGCGACCTCACTGATCAGCCTTGTGAGCTTGGTCGTGCTGGTGACCTCTTCGCCGTTGAAGCGAACGATCACATCGCCGCTCTGAATACCTGCTGATTCTGCCGGCGAACCGTCGACAACTTTGTTGACGGCCACGCCTCGAACGCCGCTCAGCCCGTAACGGCTGAAGTTTTCGCGCGAAACTTCCGCGGTTTGAACCCCTAGATATCCGCCCGATCCGGCGATCGCGATCGAAAATGCTCGGCTAAGAGCTTCGGCCGGCGGTGTTGGTGCATCCTGTGCTAGCGCAGTGACACCCAGCAAGGAAACCAAGACAAATGATGCAACTGACCTAATGACCATACTTCTCACCTCCAATATAATTTTAGGATTATTGCAGCCTGCTGCTATTACGCAGAGGCCAATAATTATGTTGCGTTGAGTTAGAAAAAAGGTTGCCTGACGGGCTAGCCGGCGGCGAGGCGTTGAAGGCGTTCGGCGGCGGCTTCGAGCGTTTCATCAAGTTTGCAGAAACAGAATCGGACAAGCTGGGAACCCAGCGATGGGTCGTGATAAAAGGACGAAGCCGGAACGACCGCGACGCCGATCTCGTGGATAAGGTGTTTGGTGAATGTGACGTCGTCTGAAAACCCGAAACGCGAAATGTCGGCCATGACGTAATACGCTCCGTCCGGAGCGATGCAGTCGAAGCCGGCAGCTTGGAGCTTTGGGACGATGTAATCACGCTTTCGCTGATAATCCTGTTGAAGTGTTCGGTAATAGTCCTTCGGCAGGCCGAGTGCGTATGCACCCGCATGCTGGAGTGGGTTTGCGGCACCGACCGTGAGAAAGTCGTGCACCTTTCGGATCGCGGAAGTGATGTCCGGCGGAGCGATGCAATACCCAACGCGCCAGCCGGTTACGGAGTACGTTTTTGAAAGTGAATTGACGACAACCGTCCGCTCTTTCATCCCTTCGATCGTCGCCATGCAGAAATGCTTCGGCAGCGTACCTTCCGGCCCGTTTCGATAGAGAATGTGTTCGTAGATCTCGTCTGTAAAACAGAGGGCGTCATACTCTTGGCAGAGCTTGGCGATAAACTCGAGCTCGCTGCGGGCGAAGACCTTACCCGTTGGGTTATTCGGATTGCAGATGATTATAGCCCGCGTCTTTTCGTTGAATGAATTGCGAAGTTCGTCGGGGTCGAATGCAAAGCCGCTCTCGGTTCGATAGAGCGGAACGTGTCGGGGGACGGCGTCTGAGAGTATTGCGTCGGGTGCATAATTTTCGTAGAACGGTTCAAAAACGATAACCTCGTCGCCTGGGTCGACGGTCGCCATCATCGCAGCGATCATTCCCTCCGTCGAACCACAGGTTACTGTGATCTCGGTTTCGGGGTCGACGTCGAGCCCCAGGAACCAGCGCGACTTCTCGGCGATCGCATCGCGAAAGTTTTTCACACCCCATGTGATCGCATACTGGTTATGGTCATCGGCGATCGCCGCCATCGCTCGCTGCTTTATATCTTCGGGTGCAGCGAAATCGGGAAAGCCCTGGCCGAGATTTACGGCTCCGTACTTTACCGCTTCGCGAGTCATATCGCGGATGACCGATTCGGTGAAGGATGCGGCTTTGCGCGATATCCGGCTTCTTGAAATGGATGGTTCGGACATTATTTTTCCGCGAGCCCGAGTTTGGGCCGTTTGGTTACGAAACGCGAACTGCTGACGGAGCCGACGGAAAGGGCCTGATCGGGAACCTCGTTTACTTTCGCTTCCGGCAGATACTGATTGAACAATCTGCGGATCTCGCCTTCGCCTGCCGCGACCGCGTCGGTGAAAGATGAAAGCATCTCGCGAACCTCCGCCTCGGGATAGGCGGCGATCTTGCCGATATAGATCTTCGGATGTCGAGTCTTCTCTAGAACCTCGCCGTGGATCTCTAGCTCCTCGAAAAGCTTTTCGCCACTGCGGATGCCGGAAAATTCGATGTCGATATCTTCGTATGGAACGAGGCCCGAAAGCCTGATCATGTCTGCCGCGAGATCAATGATGCTGACGGGGGAGCCCATGTCCAAAACAAAGATCTCGCCGCCGGTTCCTAGCGCTCCGGCCTGAAGCACGAGCTGCGACGCTTCCGGGATAGTCATAAAGTAACGGGTCATCTCGGCGTCGGTGACCGTTACAGGCCCGCCCTTGCGTATCTGCTCGCGGAATACGGTGACGACTGAACCTGTTGAACCGAGTACGTTGCCGAAACGCACCGCGACATACTTTGTCGCGTATTTTGCATCGAGCTCCTGCACCACGATCTCCGCGATCCGCTTTGACGCACCCATCACGGATGTTGGGTTGACGGCTTTGTCCGTTGAGATAAGCACGAAATCTTTCACGCCGAATTCGCCTGCAAGCTCCCCGAGCGAACGCGTGGCGAGAATGTTGTTCTTAACCGCCTCCGCGGCGTTGGATTCCATCAGCGGCACGTGTTTATGGGCTGCGGCGTGAAAGATCACGTCAGGTTTATGGGTGTCGAATATCTCTCGCATACGCGATTCGTCATTGACGTCAGCGATAAGCGGCAGAAATCGAACATCGGGATGTTCGGTCGCGAGTTCGCGTTCGATCTTGAAGAGGGCGTACTCGGCCCGTTCGACAAGAAGCAGCAGCGAAGGGTCAAAATTCTTAATCTGACGAACGAGTTCGGAGCCGATCGAGCCGCCGCCCCCTGTTACCATAACAACCTTTCCCTGCAGGAATTCGGCAAGGTTCTTGTCGTCCAGCTCGACAGGTTCGCGGCCTAGTAAGTCCTCGATCTGCACGTCTCTGATCCTGCTGACGGAGACGCGCCCGTGTGCGATCTCGTTCAGGCTCGGGACGATCTGGGTCTTGACGGACATCGTGGTGCAAAGGTCGACGATGCGTCTGATCTCTTTACCTTGTGCGTGGTCGATGGCAATTACCACCTGCTTGATCTTCAATTCCTCAATTAGACGTTCGAGGTCCACTGTTGTCCCAAGCACCTTGACACCGCTGACCCGGCCGCCGGTTTTGCGGGCGTCGTCGTCAACGAGCCCGCGAATCTCGAGTTCAGCATCGGCACGGCCTGCCATTTCTTTGATCAATGTGGCGCCCATGCGCCCGGCACCGACAAGCAGGGCCGGTTTTCGCTTAACACGCCCGCGGCCGCGCGGCACTCGCTTACTGTCGCCGAGCTCGTACAGGAAACGCCGCAGAACACGCACCGCGAGCATTCCGCCGAAGGCGAACACCGTGCTGATAACAATCACGGAAATCGGCACCTGCCAGCGGCCGAGATCGGTATAAACCAGGAGGAAACGCAAGGCGAGCAATATTCCGCCGGACCCGAGCGCAGCGGATAGGAATACGCGGATGTCACTGATGCTGATATACCGCCAAATGATAGAGTATCCGCCGGCAAGGAACAGGATCGATATCTGAATAAGGACTACGAAGGGAAGCTGATTTAGAGCCTGATCGAAATGCTGATCCCCGACACGAAAGTTGATGGTTGGCGAGTAGGCGAGAAGAAATGCAGCGGTTAAAACGGCAATGTCCGTCAAAAACTGCACCGGCCGCCTGAGCAGCCAGAGTCGATCCGAAAAAGATTCCCTCTTGAGCATAAAATCAGTGCTATTTAATGACTATACTATGCTTAGACGGAAAATTCACCATCAAATCAAGTGAAACAGAGGCAGCGAGGCTGCGGCGAACTCCACAAGAAAATATTGAATCAAAAGAGCTTGTGGGTTAATCTATCTATTCAGGCCCGGCCTTTGAGGAATTTTTCATGCGTACCATTCTGCTGTTCTCGATCATTGCCTTAATCTCAATATTTGCTGTTAGCGCCCAGATTCCCGTGAGCGACGAAGCGCCTCGGGGCTATATGCTCGGCCCCGGTGACGAGGTTACGGGCAAGGTTTTAGGTGAACCGCAGTTTGATTTTGTCTCTACGATCGATGAGGACGGACGAATTGAGGTTCCGTTTGTTGAGCAGCCGATAATGGCGATGTGCATGACCGAGCGTGATCTTCGAACGGAGGTGACGCAGTTGCTCGGTAAGTACTTAAGAAGCCCGCAGCTGAGCGTCCGCGTGACGAAGAGGAACAGCCGCCCGCCCGTTAGCATCTATGGTGAGGTGCGGCAGCAGCAGCAGGTCGATCTAACACGGCGAGCCTTTTTGCTTGAGCTTATCTCGTTTGCGGGCGGCGAAACGGAAAAGAGCGGGGGGATGATACAGGTGTTCCGAACGCGGCCGCCGATCTGCGTTACGCCAGATCAGCCCGTAAGCTGGGGTGCGAATGGGACCGACGTACCGTCGCGAATGTACAGCATTGCCGGCTTGCGGCAAGGATCTGAAGAAGCGAACCCCGAAATATTGCCGGGGGATATCATCGTTGTCCAAAAGGCGGCTCCGGTTTACGTTACTGGTGAGGTTATCCGGCCCGGCGAACTCGCGATTCCGGAAGGCGGGTTGCCGCTGATGCAGGCTATCGCCATGGCAAGCGGCATTACGCGTGAAGCCAAAACCCGCACAGTGAAGATCTACCGGCGAGCAGCGGGGTCGCCCGAGCCTGAAGTGATTGCAGCGAATTACGATTCGATTCGAAAAGGGGAAACGGACGACGTCATGCTTAAGCCGTTTGACATCGTAGAGGTAGGAAAGGCGCCAAAGAAGTTCACGGATTATCTGCTAGAGTTCGCGACGGGCGTTCCTAACCGTATACCGATCCCGATCAGGCCTTTCTAACCATGCTCGGCTTCGGCCTCTGCGTACAGGCGATCGATCACATCGCGATACTTTTCATCAATAACACGGCGTTTGACCTTCAATGTGGGGGTCAACTCGCCGCTTTCGACCGTTAGCTCATTCTCCAACAACGCGATCTTTTTCACCGTCTCGTGTCGAGCGAGGCCCTCGGTGAGTTCGTTTACTTGACGCTCCATTAGGTCGATTATCCTGGGGTGTTCGGTAAACTCTTTTGGCGAGCCTATCGAGAGACCCTTGTGCTTTGCATATGATTGGAGCATTTCGAAATTGGGTACGATGAGTGCGGACGCAAACTTTCGCTCGTTCCCGACCAACACCACCTGGCTTACGAAGCGCGATGCCTTGATCATCTGCTCGATCGGGGATGGGGCGACGTATTTGCCGGCTGATGTCTTGAATAGTTCCTTCTTTCGGTCGGTGATCTTGAGATAGCCCTGGTCGTCGATCTCGCCGATGTCGCCCGTACGGAACCAGCCGTCATCGGTGAACGCCTCACGGGTCGCTTCGTCCTTGTTGTAATACCCGAGCATGACGCAGGGCCCGGTAACCTCGATCTCCCCATCCGCAGCCGTCCGGATCTCAACGTTTCGAATCGGCTTGCCGACTGTGCCAAGCTTGCTGCCTTTCGGATTGTTCGATGTGACCACAGGCGAAGTTTCGGTCAGGCCGTAGCCCTGCATTATCGGGATGCCCGCACCCGTGAATGTGAGATAAATGTCGTCCGACAATGCGGCGCCGCCGGTTATGCAATATCGGACGCGACCGCCGAAAAAATCACGGAGTTTAGAAAATACCAGCCGGTCAGCGAGCTTATGCTTGAGACCCAACCCCAAACCGGGGCTCGTACCTTGCTCTCGCGCCATCGCATAGTCTTGCGAGACAGAAACGGCCCAGTCAAAGATCGTTTCCTTCATTCCGCCGTTTTGCGCTGCTTTTAGCTTTGCTTTCGCGAAGACCTTTTCAAAGATGCGCGGGACGCCGATGAATATGGTTGGCATCACCTCTGACAAATTATCGGGCACCTTTTCAACCGACTCTGCATAATAGACCGTGATGCCGTTAAAAAGGTACAGATACATCGCAGCACGCTCGAAAATGTGCGAAAGCGGAAGCACTGAAAGGCAGCAGTCGTTCGGTGAGAACTCGTAGCCGGCGGACGTGTCGATAAGGTTCGAGATAATATTCGTGTGCGTAAGCATCACGCCCTTTGGTTCGCCGGTCGTGCCGCTCGTGTAGATGAGTGTTGCTACGTCGTTGGGCTTTACGGTTTTCGTCAACTCTGCCAGCAGATCTGACTCGCTTGCTTTCAGATCCTTTCCGTTCTGCAATAGGTCGTCGAACGACATCGAATTCTCAATATCGCCTGTGCCCTCGCTTTCGAAGAAAACAAATCCTTCGAGCGCCGGGCATTCCGCAAGGACCTCTTTAACTCGGTCGTACTGCTCAAGGTTGTCTAGGAAGAGGATCTTAACGTCAGAGTCTGTGAGGATGTATTTGACGGACGCCGGAGCGAGGGTGGTGTAGATCGGCACATCGACCACGCCTGCGAACTGGCACCCTGCATCTGCCATTGTCCACAACGGCGAGTTTGCAGCGAGGATGGCTGCACGATCGCCGCTCTTGAGGCCGATCGAGTGGAGACCGAGAGCGACTCGCTCGGTCTTTTTGATCAATTCCGAGGACGAAATGCTCTTCCACTCACGTCCGCTCTTATAATTTAGTGCGTCGTCCAGATCAAACTTGGAGGCGGCCATCCGGAAGAGTTCAGGGATCGTTCTCGGTTCATTCTCTGTATGCGGTTCGCCGCGGCCGACTTCGCGGCGTAATGAGACGAAAGTTTCAGGCAGTATATTGGTCATTTCGCAGCAACGCCTCCGATAAAGATCTTGGTAACCTCGCCCGCCATCGGCACCAGAGGGTAATGTTTGTCCGAAAGGATCCAGTTCGTGACCATCTCATCGAGCGCGCCATAGAAGATCTTTGCGGCCACGATCGGTTTGATGTCTTTTCGAAACGAGGACGAACGCTGCCCCTCGGCAATTGTCGTCGAAATGATCTCGAGATATTCCGCGAAACCTGCTGCCGAAAATTCGCGCATGAATTTTGTTGAGCCGCGCAACTCAACCTGAAAGACGACCGCAAGGTCGCGGTCAGCGCTCAGGCGTTCCAGATGCAGTTCGGCTATTCGGCGCAGCCTGTCTTCGGGGCTGGTAAGGCGCTCGAGTTCGCGCTTACCGTCCTCAATAAACTCTTTCATCGCCCCATCGAAGATCGAATGAAGTATGTCTTCCTTGCTTTTGAAGTAAAGGTAAACGGTGCCGTCGGCGATTCCCGCCTCGCGAGCGATGTCGGAAACCTTCGAATTGAAGAAGCCCTTGCCAGCGAAAACTTTGATCGCGGCGCGGTGAATCGCAAAGCGTTTATCGGCAACGAGTGCCCGCGGGGCGGCAGTTTTAGCGGTTCGTGTCATCTTCACTCGGCGGACCGTAGTATGAGGGTATGAATGAACATTCATTCATACCCTAATTTAAACCATGGGGCCGAGTTAAGCAAGATTTACGCGGTGGGCTGGAAAAGGTAAAGTGGCGGAGAGGACAGGGCTCGAACCTGCAAGCGGTCACCCGCGGTAGTTTTCAAGACTACTGCCTTACCAATTAGGCTACCTCTCCGTGCCGGCATTTTGGATGCCGCGCGAACAGAAAATATACCGCAAAACCTTGCACGCGACAACCTTTCTCGGAAATAAAAAAGCCCGGCTGTACCCCTACAGCCGGGTTAAAGGAGTAAAAAAGAGAAACCTCTTTTACCTAACCACTTGTTCTATTCCGCCAACAGCCGAGCTATGTGGCTGTCGATGTTAGATGCTTTGTCCCAACCGCCTGTCTTGATGGCGATCGCGCCTTTACGGTTAATGATGAAATGTGCCGGGAAGCCCATGTTGATGGTGCCTTTCTGATCCATATCGGCGTACTTGAGTACAACGCCAAAGCTATTAGGCATTATGTCGAATTTGAAAGGATTCTTTTTCAGGTAAGGTTCGATGCGAACCTGCGGCTCCATCGTTAGAGCTAGAAAGACTACGTCTTGTCCGCGATATCGGTCAACAACTTGGTTGAGTTTTGGGATCTCGCTGTGGCAGATCTGGCATTTTGTGGACCAAAAGGTCATCACTACGACCTTGCCTTGCAGTTCGCTTAGTGAATAATGCCGGCCGGCGAGCGACTCACCTGCAAAGTCGGGAGCGATGTTACCGACTTGGAGGGACTGCTGTCCGAAAGCGTTCGCAGCCGTGAGGACAAATAGAAAGAAGATTGTTGCCAGTTTTGTCATTTCAAATAGGAATATTTAAGGATGTTCAAAAGTGTTCAACACTTCTTATCTATAATAAACGGCTAATACTGACCGACTCCAGAAATTTTTCCGCAACCGGGCCTCGGCGTAGCGGGGCCTTACTTAATAGGGGTGGTAAAATCAACGAATGCTTCTTGAAACACTCGAAGTACAGGATTTTCGGAATCTCAGCGGGAAAGTGTCGTTCGGGCCGGGATTAAACGTCCTGCATGGCCCAAATGGGCAAGGCAAGACCAATTGGCTCGAGGCTATCGATCTTCTAGCCACAACACGATCTTTCAAGACCGTGCGGCTGCAAGAAGCAATTCGATTCAATGAGGAACTGGCGATGGTGCGTGGGCGAGTCCGTCAGTCCGAAGATCTAGAGCGTGAACTTCAAGTAACGCTCCAGGGGAATATACGAAGTCTGTCTGTCAATGGCAAGCGTGAGAGTCTTCAGCGCTACCTGGGCCAGCTTCACGCTTTTACGTTTACATCAGACGCGCTTGAGATAGTGCGCGGTTTGCCGGAATTTCGCCGAAAGTTCTTAGACCGAAGCATTGTTTCGCTGCATCCGCCTTTTATTGAGACTTTCTCCGATTACAGCAAGGTTTTGAAGCAAAAGAACTCACTGCTGCATCGAGCGAAAGACGAAGGTGACGCGGTCGAAAAAACGCGTGACTCGTTGCTGCCCTGGAATGATCAATTAGTTGCTCTCGCCGGCCGGATCCACAAAGGCCGTGTGCGTGTGGTTGAGCGGCTTAATGAAGTGTTGGAAAGGCGGCTCTTTAACAAAGAGGAGGTTGCGATCAGATATCTCTCGTCTTTGGAGGGAAAGGGCGACTTGACAAACTACGAGGATCTCGTCAGGGAGCGGCTTCGGATTCGGGTACAGGCTGAGCTCGCCGCGGGATATTCGCTGATAGGTCCGCATCGCGACGATCTTGAGATAACGATGGACGGGATCGAGACCCGCAAATATGGCTCGGCGGGCCAGCAGCGCAGCGCGTTGCTGCTTTTGCTGCTTGCCGGAATTGAAGTTTTCAACGCGACACGCGGTGAGTATCCGATCTTTTTGCTCGACGATATCGATGCCGAGCTGGACCATTGCAGAATCGGCCTTTTGCTGGAATTTATAGAAGGGAAATCGCAGACATTCGTCACAACTTCAAAGGATGCGTTTGTTCAGGAATTCGGGAAGGGGGCAGGCATTTTTCTTGTTGAAAACGGCACGGCGGCTCCCGCAGCGCTTTCCGCGATCTAACGGCTTTTTGGCTGTAAGAACAACGCTCAAAGTGGTATAATTTAGGATTGGATAGGGCAGTAAAGTTTCCACCATATCGTGCGATAACTCATCGAATTCGAAGGCGATCGCCGGAACCCGATAGTGCTTTGCGAATAGCACACCAAAAAGTTTTTACTCACACAAAATTAGGAAGAGGTTAACACTAACTTGGCAAAACCAAAGACAGAATACGGAGCGGATCAGATAACCGTTCTGGAGGGACGCGATGCGGTTCGTAAGCGTCCGGCAATGTACATCGGTTCGACCGGCGATATCGGGCTTCATCATCTAGTTTATGAGGTGGTCGACAACTCGGTTGACGAGGCGTTGGTTGGATATTGCGACACGATCGAGGTCGCGATCCACATGGACAATTCGGTTACTGTGATCGATAACGGCCGCGGCATTCCGACGGACATGCACAAGCAAGAGGGGCGCTCGGCGGCAGAGGTCGTGATGACCGTTCTTCACGCCGGCGGCAAGTTCGACACCAACTCGTACAAGGTTTCAGGCGGTCTGCATGGCGTGGGCGTAAGTTGCGTTAATTTTTTGTCGGAATCGTTAAAGCTGGAGATCTGGCGTGACGGCAAGACCCACGAGATGGAGTTTCAGGCCGGCATTCCGGTAGCTCCGCTGAAAGAGACGGGCCTGACCCAGAAGCGCGGGACGAAGATCACTTTCAAGCCTGACACCGAGATCTTTGAGACGTCGGTTTACAGTTTTGACAAGCTGTCAGAGCGGTTGCGCGAAAAGGCGTTTTTGAACAAGGGCATACGCATATTTATCAAAGACGAGCGCGAAGAGCCCGAAAAGTCGCATGAGTTCTTTTACAAGGGCGGGATCGCGGAGTTTGTTAAACATCTCAACAAGAACAAGAGCACGCTGCACGACGACCCGCTGTATTTTGAGCTGATCGGGGATGATCTTTCCATTGAGGTGTCGATGCAGTATAACGACAGCTACGATGAGAAGATCTTTACCTTTGCGAACAACATCAACACGGTTGACGGCGGAACGCATCTTTCGGGATTTCGCGGTGCGATCACTCGGACGATCAACAATTATGCTGAAAGCTCGGGGCTGATGAAGAATGCGAAGGTTTCGCTGACGGGCGACGACGTTCGTGAAGGGCTGGTGGCGGTCATCAGCGTCAAGATACCGCAGCCGCAGTTTGAGGGGCAGACGAAGGGCAAGCTTAATTCCCCTGTAAAGGGGCCGGTCGAATCGTTTTTGAATGAGAAGCTCGGTGAGTTTTTTGAGCAAAACCCGACCGTGGCGAAAAAGATCGTGGGCAAGGCGGTGGATGCGGCACGTGCGCGTGAGGCTGCGCGAAAGGCGCGCGAAATAGTTCGCAAGAGCGCCCTCGGCACATCGACGCTGCCGGGCAAACTTGCCGATTGCCAGGAGAAAGACCCGGCGCTGTCAGAGATCTACATCGTTGAGGGCGACTCGGCAGGAGGTTCCGCCAAACAGGGCCGCGACCGAAAGAATCAGGCGGTTTTGCCGTTGAAAGGTAAGATCCTAAACGTTGAAAAAGCGCGATTTGATAAGATGCTCGGCCACGGCGAGATCAAGGCTTTGATCACGGCGCTCGGCACAGGAATCGGCAAAGAAGATTTTGACGTTAACAGACTGCGTTATCACAAGATATGTTTGATGACGGACGCTGACGTTGACGGGAGCCACATTCGAACGTTGCTGCTGACGTTCTTTTATCGTCAGATGCCTGACCTTGTTGAAGGCGGATACGTTTATATTGCGCAGCCGCCGCTGTTTAAGGTGAAGCGGGGCAAGAAGGAAGAGTACATCAAGGACGAAAAGCTGATGTTCCGCTACCTTATGCGGATGGGGACGGCAGACGTTCAGGTTGATGCGAACGGCCGGACCGTTGAGGGCCGTGAGCTCACGAAATATCTAGATCAGACTGACGAGTTCACGAATTATTTCGGCCGTTTTGCGAAGCGGCTCGGTAATGACGAAGCGCTGCTGCGTGCAATCTTGGAAGCATTTGCCGGAAGGGAAGGAGTGCTGGCGCGGCACGGCGTTCGGCTCAAGAAAGTTTTTGCACAGCAAGAGCTGATGGCGGAGGTAGAATCGACGATCTCAGACGCCGGGTTCGCTACCGAGCTGATCCCTGATGTGGAACACAGCCTTTATGAGATCGAGATCACGCAGCCGAATGGTGACACGCTGATCTTCGATTGGAACATGGCAAGCTATGTCGAGTTTCAAAAGGCGGTCGAGCTGATGCGGTCGCTCGAGGCGGATTTTGTCGGGCCATTTACTATCGGCGAGAATGGCACGAGCCAAGAGGTTGCGACGCGTGAAGAGGTGCTTGAGCGCATAACGGCCAGTGCGAAGAAGGACCTGAGCATTCAACGTTACAAAGGTCTGGGCGAGATGAACCCTGAGCAGCTTTGGGAGACAACGATGGATCCGGAAAAGCGAACGCTGCTGCAGGTGCGGATCGAAGACGCTGTGGCAACGGACGCGATCTTTACCGTTCTAATGGGCGATCATGTCGAGCCGCGGCGTAAGTTCATCGAGGACAATGCTCTGGATGTGAAGAATTTGGACGTGTAGACGGCTGGATAATTATTGCTTAAGGCGGGTTCTTCGTTTTGAAGGGCCCGCCTTTTTTGTAGGGCAAGCAAGGATGCTTGCCGCTCCAGTCACTGCCGCTCCAGTCATTGACGGGCAACGCCTTCGAGTTCTAGGATGAGATCGGGGCCGTAGGCTTTGGCGGGGGTTTGGAATCCCGGGGTGAAGTTGCCGGCGAGGATCTTTTCGGTGATGTTGAGGGCGGCGAGGGCGGTGGTGGTGTAGCCCTCGGGGCATTGCATGCGTGCCTCGACGCGGTTGCCGGCGTTGTCCGAGGCTTCGCCCCATAGCAATGTGCGGCCCTTTGCGCGTTCTGCGTCGGTCGGGCCGCCGGCTGGGATCTTGCCTTGCAGATATCGCTGGATAGGCCCTTTCGCGAGCAGCCAGCCTAGATAGCGGCTGACCTTCATCAGTTTGACGGCGGATGGCGGAGCGACGGTGTAGACCTCGATGTTTGGGATGCCGGTCGAATAGAATGAGGTGGCAACGTCGCCCCACGGGATGGTGACGGCAGTTTTTGCGACTTCGCCGAAATCTATTTCGCGCGTGCGCCAGGCGGCGGGCACGTGCATGATCTCGCCGTCGCGGCGGACTGCACCGCCTTTGTCGATGTTCATCGTCATAGTCTTCTGCGTGCCGTGCGAGATGCGGCCCTTGCCGTAAAACGCGAGGATGAGATTTTCGGCAGACGGGAGAAGCGTTTTCAGATGGGCGGCGAGGCAATCCGTCGGGACCACGTCAAAACCGACGCCGGGCATGATCATTATCCCGGCGTCTTTGGCTTTTTTGTCGGCGCGGGCGCAGGCTTCGAAAACGGCGATCTCGCCGGTGATGTCGGTGTAATGCGTTTTGGTTCGCAGGCACGCCTCGCCCATCTGCCGCGAGGTGAGCGAGAAAGGGCCGGCGCAGTGGAGTACGGTTGCTACCGCTTGTAACGCCGCGTCGAGCTTTGCGGTGTCGTCCAACGAAAAGACGCGGTGTTCAAGGCTGTGTTTTTCGGCGAGCGCTTTGATAGCGGCTTCATTGCGGCCGGCGATGATCGGCCGCAGTCCCCGTTCAACAGCGTAGCGGGTGATAAGCTCGCCGGTGTAGCCGTTGGCACCGTAGATCAGGAAGTTATTCATTAAATGATTTTATATCAGATTCGGCGAAGAAGTTTCCCGCAAAGTCGCGAAGCCGCGAAGTTACTCATCGGCGTCTGCGGCGATCTGCTGCACGCGGCCGACCTGCCCGTCGGTTAGGCGGACTTTTATTCCGTGGGGATGGGTGGGCGAGTTGGTAAGGATGTCTTTAACCGTTCCGTGTGTGAGACGGCCGGTGCGTTGGTCCTGTTTGAGGACGATCGCGACGCTTAGGCCGGGGCGGATGTTCTTTCGTTGGCGGTGCGGCATATTTAGAAAAGCTCCAGGTTCTGCTGTTGAGTATCGACGAGGCGTTTCAGGAAATCGCTGCGAGGGATCTCTCGGGCGCCTAGGGCTTTCATGTGGGGTGTCATGACCTGGGCGTCGAGCCAGGTTGAGCCGCGTGATCGCAGGTGGTCGATGAGATGCAGCAGCGCGAGCTTTGACGCATTAGGCTGGCGAAAGAACATCGACTCGCCGCAGAAAACTCCGCCGGCGTCGACGCCGTAGAGCCCGCCGGCGAGCGTTCCGTCGGGTGCCCAGGCTTCGACGCTGTGCGCCATGCCCTGTTGATGCAACTCTGTATAGACTTCGATGAACTCCGGCGAGATCCAAGTACCGGCTTGGTCGGGGCGGATCGTGTGCGAGCATTCCTCCATCACGCCGGGGAAATCGCGGTCGATCGAAAAGGTATAGGGGCTCTGTCGGCGGACTTTTTGCAGGCTTCGCGGCACTCGCAGCTCGTCAAACATAAGTACGGCACGCCGCTCCGGGCAGTACCAGGGCAGCGGGATGCCGTCCATGTTCCACGGAAAGATACCGTTCTCATACGCCTGCCGAACGTTCGCAACCGTCAACTCGTCGCCGAACGAAACCACGTCGCGGCCGTAATAAACGAACTCGCCGTGGTGCACCCACTGCGGAAAGGCGTA
>JACDAK010000116.1 GCA_013695495.1 Blastocatellia bacterium
GGCATGGGCCGTCATTTCGGGGCCGTTATCGACTCTTATCGATCTCGGCACCCCGCGCTGTGATTTCAAAAGATCGAGGACGCGGACCACTCTGCCCGCCGTGATCGAAGTGTCAACGACGATGTCCTCCGCCGTAAAATGCCCCCCATTGCCAGTGAGGCGCAGTTGTATAAACTCGAATAGTCTCTCCACCGTCCAACCCGCTCTCTGTTCTTCGCAGTATTCAGATTGTCAATCATCTTGGTCAGATGACCCGTCTTTCCGCTTAGATTACCGGCCTGCTCAAACGGTTGTTTTCTTAGCCAAGATCGATCAGCGACTGCGAGTTCATTATCGCCTTCTGATTATTTCACGCTAGAGGAAATGCCTGGATTAAAACCCCGAAGAATCCGAGGCAGAAAATAAAACAATTTCCATCCAAATGGTTAGTGGAATGGTTACCCCGAGAAAAGGGCGTCCGATTTGGACGCCTTAACTTATTGATAATATTGGTGATCCGACCAGGACTCGAACCTGGGACCCAATGGTTAAAAGCCATTTGCTCTACCGACTGAGCTATCGGACCACAAACAAAAATATTACAACGAACTGCCCATTTTGGCAAAATCGCAGCCGGAAATTAGCTGAACCACCCGTCCATGGTCGACGCGTTGATGATAATCGTTTGATCCCGCTCTGGCCCGGTCGATATCAGCCCGATCTCCACCCCAACCCGCTCCGATAAGAAATTCACATATCGCTGTGCATTCTCCGGAAGCTTCGCAAAATCCGTGGTACCAACGGTGTCGCTCTTCCACCCCGGCAGCGTTTCGTAAACCGGTTTGATCTGCCGCAGATCGCTAGACGCCGCGGGCATCGTATTCGTCGTACCACCGTTGATGTCATAACCCACGCAAACCTTTATCTCATCAAGCTCATCCAGCACGTCGAGCTTCGTCAACGCGATCGAATCAAACCCGTTCAACTCCGCCGCATACCGCGTCGAAACCGCATCAAACCATCCGCATCGCCGAGGACGTTTGGTGACCGAGCCATATTCGTTACCACGTTCGCGGATAAGGTGAGCAATTCCCTCTTCCGCATCCAGCATTTCCGTCGGAAACGGCCCCTCACCAACCCGAGTGGCATAGGTCCTTACAATACCAAGCACACCCGAAATGTGATGCGGGGGAATCCCCGCACCGACCGACGCTCCGCCCGCCGTCGGGTTCGACGAGGTGACGTATGGATAGGTCCCATGGTCCACATCCAGCAGCGTCGCCTGCGCGCCTTCCAGTAATATCTTCTTGTTAGCCTTCTTCGCCTCCGCAAAAAAGTGCGAAGTCTCGGTCACGAAGGGCCTCAGTCGCTCGATCAGCGGCGTCATCTCCTCGAGGATCTCGTCCGAACGCAGCGGCTGGTTCCCAAATAGGGCGATGATGCGGTTTGCCTCTTCAAGATTCCGCTCTACTCTCAGCTTCAAGAGCTCAGGCGACAGAGCATCCGCGACCCGTATTCCGCGACGGCCGGCCTTGTCCTCATACGCCGGGCCGATACCCCTCAGCGTCGTACCGATCTTCTCATTCCCAAGCCGTTCCTCAGAGGTATGATCAAGAGCCTTGTGGTAGGGCATGATCAAATGAGCTCTGCTCGAAACCTTCAGCCGCTCCGGCGAAACCTCAACGCCCTGCTCAGCGATCTGATCGATCTCCTCAAAAAATGCCTTCGGCTCGATCACCATCCCGTTACCGAGAACGCACACCTTGTCGGGATGAATGATCCCCGACGGCAGCAGCCTCAGCACAAATGCACGCTCACCGACGTAAACACTATGCCCCGCATTGTGGCCGCCCTGATACCGCGCGATCACATCAAAGCGGTCCGCCAAAAGGTCAACGACCTTTCCCTTCCCTTCATCGCCCCACTGGGCGCCGATTATCACTATTATCATATCTTTGGGTAAATGCCATTTTACCAGACGGTTACGGGGGAGGCACCTAGCTGCAGCGGATTACAACGCGAGTGTCGAGTGATAAAGATCGACATACTTGCGTGCTGCATTCTCCCAAGAATTGTCAGCGGTCATTCCGTTTCTCATGATCTTCGACCAGCGGTCTTTGTCGGCAAAGGCAAAAATTGCCTCATACACTTTCTCGCTCAGCTTATCCGCGCGAAACGGCCCGAACTTAAAGCCGTTCCCGGTCCCGCTAACCGGGTCGAACTCCTGCACCGTATCTTCCAGCCCCCCAACTGCCCGCACGATCGGCACCGTTCCGTATCTCAGCGAATACATCTGGTTCAGCCCGCAGGGTTCAAATTTAGACGGCATTAGGAACATATCCGCCCCGGCCTCTATCTTATGCGCCAGCGATTCGCTATAGCCGGTGTAGATGCCCACACGATCTGGCGCATGATCCCTCAGCCTCTGCCAAAACGCCTCATATTCTTTATCACCCGAACCAAGCGAGATTATCGTCGCTCCGCTCGCCAAAAGATCACCCGCCGCGCCCATTATCAGTTCAATTCCCTTCTGTGCCGTTAGCCGCGTGACGCTGCCAATTAAAGGCCGGTCCGGATCCGCGGAGAGCCCGAAGCGTTCCAAGAGATCGCGTTTGCATTCTGCCTTCCCGGAAAAGTCCTCAGCGGAATAATTTGCGACTATTTCCCTGTCCGTTTCAGGATTCCACTCGTCGTAATCAACTCCATTCGTAATGCCGACAAGCCGCCCCGATCGCTCTCGCAGCAGCCAGTCCAGCCCATATCCTTCGTCAGGTCCTTGGATTTCACGAGCGTATGTTGGCGAAACCGTCGAAAGCACATCCGAAGTAGCAAGTCCTGCCTTCATGGCCGAAGCCGCGCCGTTATGCGCAAACGCATGCTGTGACCCCTGCGATGCGAAACCCAGCCCCGGCAGTTCATCCATTCCGAACACGCCCTGATACGCCATGTTGTGAATGGAGAAAACCGTTCGCGTTCCCGCCCAATAAGGATCACGCCGGCGCCGCTCTCCCAACTCCACCGCAGCAAATCCGCAATGCCAGTCATTTAGATGAACGATGTCCGGTGGTGAGCCGATTCGTTTCAACAGAACTAATGCCGCGCGGTTGAAAAAGGCAAATCGCTCGTGGTCTTCGCGATAACCGTAGATGGAATCACGGTGAAAGAGCGAAGGAGCGTCTATCAAAAACGTCGGCGAGCCATTGGCCTCGCTATAAAACGCCTTGGCATGATACGCACCGCCCTTCCAATCAACCCACAGGTCATCAACGGCAAGGTGCCAAAGCAATTCACCCTTAGTCTGCCAATAACACGGCGTAACCAAAAGCGCATCCACCCCAACGGCCTTCAAAGCCTTCGGCAACGCACCTGCCACATCCCCAAGCCCCCCAGTCTTGGAATACGGCACCGCCTCAGCAGAAATCACAGCAACTCGCATATTTGTGGACCTCAACTAGTTAAGCCCGAATCGTTGATTCCGTCAAACCGGTGTCTGAGCCGACAGAAAAAGGCTGCCAGAAACCTGAGTTTCTGACAGCCTCCCGTTACTGCGATCTCGATCGGACCTAGAAATTGATCCTAAGCATCAGATCGATCTGCCGCCCACCGTTGTCATTGGTTGTGGAGATATCCTGATAAGCCGAACCATTTCCCATCTGGCCAAAGGTCGCACCTCCGACATTTAGATTGACTACATCAGCCCCAAATCCGCCGACGCGGAAATTCGGTGCATTCAGCACGTCAAGAATCGTCGTTCTAAATTCAATGTTTCGCCGTTCGCCCCACTTAAATTTCTTTGAAAGCGTAGCGTCGAACTTGAAAAAAGACGGGCCGTACATAATCAGGTTGTTGAAACCGCAGTCACCAACCGAGCGCGAAATGCAGTTTCCGAACCCTGCAGGTGCTATGAAGCGTCCCTGCGGGCCGCCAGCACCAAACGTGGTTCCATAACCGTTGTTTAGGGTATCAC
>JACDAK010000137.1 GCA_013695495.1 Blastocatellia bacterium
GCTGACTTCGACGCGTGTCGGGGGCTTTTGAAGGATGTGATGGTTTTGAGCGCCGAGAAGCCCGTTGTGGCGGTGGCTCCGCTTGATGCGGATACTGCTGTTGCAGGGATACCTTGGTATCGGCAGCTGTTCGTTACGCAGAGGTTGGCGTATGGGATGGGTGCACTTGTGGTTTTGTTCTGCGGCTTTTTGGGGTACCTGGTGCTGCAGAACGAGACCATTTCTGAACGGGCGGCAACGCTTGTGGGCGAAGCAGAAAATACTAATGTGAGGGGGCCGATGGAATCTCAGTCGATGATGGCCAATTCCAATGCAAATGCTGTGTCGGCCATGGCCAATGTCGTGACGTCTACAAATACCGCTTCGAACGCGGCGGAGAGCTATGAGCGCGGCGGTGGGGGCGCTGGAGGGGTCAGCATACCGACCAAGCCTTCTACGACGGGCTCGGGGGCTGCGGATGCGGCAGCCGCACCTGCAGAAGACGATGAGGTCCTCGTGTTGGCGGAACGGGGCGATCCGTCGACGTTAGCAGCACCGCCACCGCCTTCTGCTGCGGTGAGCCGCGAGGAGGCTGAGCGAGAGACTCAGCTTCGGTCACGACAGCAAGCGATACCGTCTGCCGGTGCACCGTCCGTCACGCAAAGTGGACCGAGTCGGAGGTCGTTGGACCGCGACAACCGCGCCGAGGGTCTCGCGAAAACGAGTCCGGGAGTTGCGGCAGATGCGTTGACGACGCGCCTTTTTGGAAGTAAGACATTCGACCGGAAAGACGGTATATGGTATGACCGTGCCTATACGAATCAGCCGATGACGAATGTTAGGCGAAACACGGCCGCCTACCGCAAGCTTGATCAAAGCGTGCGTGTGCTCGCTGAGAGTCTTCCGGGCGTAGTCATTGTCGTTGAGAAAGAGCGAGCCCTACGGATTCAGTAACGGCGAAAGCATTCCTATTTTCAGCAAAACAGTATAGAATTACGGCATGAAAATGACCGTTGCCCTCGCTGTGTTCGCTTTCCTATCGGTGCCCGCATTTTCGCAGAAGATCCAGCAAGCGGCTGATCCGGTCGTCGCCCAAATGATCAAACAAGTTTCGCCTGCTCGCATCGAGACGGATATTAGAAAACTCGTTTCTTTCGGAACTCGAAACACGCTTTCAGCGCAAGATGACCCGCTTCGTGGGATCGGAGCCGCACGTGACTGGATCTTCGCCGAGTTCCAGAAGATCAGTGCCGATTGCGGTCACTGCCTGTTAGTGGAAAAGCAGTCATTCGAACAAGCAAAAGCGGCACGAATTCCCGAGCCGACGCAACTGACGAATGTATTGGCAACGCTGCGCGGGACGACGGACCCTGACCGGATCTATGTTGTTTCGGGCCACTACGATTCGATGTGCACGTCGCCAACGAACGCAACATGCGACGCACCGGGAGCGAATGATGATGCTTCGGGGACTGCGGCGGTGATCGAACTGGCGCGGGTCATGTCGAAGCACAAGTTCGATGCAACAATCATTTTCATGGGCGTGCCCGGAGAGGAACAAGGGCTGCTAGGGGCCGAATATTTCGCAGAGCAGGCGCTGCAGAAAAAAATGAACATCGAAGCTATGTTCACGAACGACATTATCGGCGGCGTCACCACGCTTAAAGACTCGCCGCACAGAAAGCGCGTGAGGGTTTTCAGCGAAGGCGTACCGTCAAACGAGACCGAGCAGCAGGCGAACATCCGCCGCAGTGTCGGCGGCGAGAATGACTCGCCCTCGCGGCAACTAGCTCGGTATATCAAAGAGCAATCTGATCGGTATATGAAGGATTTCACGGTGTGGATCATCTACCGGCGGGACCGATACGGCAGGGGCGGCGATCACATTCCGTTTCTTCAGCGCGGCTTTGCGGCGGTGCGCCTTACTGAACCGGACGAAGACTACGCGCATCAACATCAGAACGTTAGGACCGAGGACGGAAACTTTTACGGCGACACACCGGAGTACGTCGATTTCGAATACGTCGCAAACGCTACGCGCGTGAATCTTATAGCCCTGGCGTCGCTGGCAAATGCTCCTGCCAAGCCGCGAAATGTGGGAATCGTTACGGGACGACTGACGAACGACACAGAACTCCGTTGGGAAGCCAACTCCGACATCGATATTGCAGGATACGAGATAGCGTGGCGCGACACGACATCGCCGGAATGGACGAACTTCATCAGCGTCCGTAACGTCACCAGTTACGTAGTGAAAAACATGTCGAAAGATAATTATATCTTCGGCGTAAGGGCGGTCGACAAAGCCGGAAATCGTAGCCCGGTTGTTTATCCGTTACCCGTTCGGTAATTTTTTTGAAAATTTCACGCAAAAGCGATCCTGGTCGAACGTCCCTCGATTGAAGGTGGCTTAAAAATGCGAGTTTTTGGCCTGTATAAGGATGAGATCTACACTCATCTGCAGTTTTTGATGAGGGGACACAATAATGCCCACAGAAGAATGGTTAGGAAGATATAAGATCGTTGAAAAGATCGGCTCGGGTGGAATGGGAGAGGTCTTTTTGGGACACGACTCTAAGCTTG
>JACDAK010000154.1 GCA_013695495.1 Blastocatellia bacterium
GGAACAGAAGAGGTCGCGGTCGCGACGACTGCCCCGGTTCATAAATTTGAGATCAAGTCAGGCGAGAACGGCGAATTCACGACATCCGACGGTAAAAGGGTGGTCGTGAGATCTTTCGTAGGCGGTGAGATCACAACGGCTGACGGCAATAAGGTGATGGTTCGGCAGCGTGCAGCGATGTGATGCCGACGCGTGTTGACGGCGTTGTCGAGGTCGGAGACGAGAAGAAGGTGCAGATCAGACAGGCGATGACCGCGGGAGCACTTGCGGATTCGCGTTCGCACGAACTGTTGCAAACGGCGTTGATGCTATTGTTGGACGCGCCGGAAGGCATGGACGTAACATACAGCTTTGTCGGTGAGAGCACGGTGGACGGCGTTGCGGTGAATACCGTAAAGGCTTCGGCGGGGACATTCGATTACAATCTGCATCTGGACCCGTATACGAATGTTCCCGTTGCGATCGGATATTTTGGATATCAAGCGCCGACGATGATCCGGATGAAAAAGGACGATACGACTGTTGTGGACGGCAAGGCCTCAGTCGCATTCACCGGAAAGGTAGAAGGGCCCGCGGAGAAGAGCGAGGTCTTGATCCGGCTGTCGGACTATCGCAGCACGTGCGGCGTTCAGTTTCCTTATAAGTGGACGACGATCGTTCGCGGCGACGTAAAGGACGTGTTTGATGTGTCGTCGTACGAGATCAACGTTGCGGATTTTTCGGAGCGGTTCCCTGCCCCGAGGGTTCTAAGGCCTGCGGTGAACGATATAAATTAGACGCGGATTGAGCGTTTTGGTTAAGGTGCGAAGGCTTTGGCTTTCGTACCTTTTTTTATTCGCCGAGTTCGAGATGAGCGAGGACGGCCTTGATCTCACCGTAGCTGAAATCGTCGCCCAGGTGCTGTTTTACGGGGCCGATCGCGTTTTCAACTTTTAAGTCGATGAGCGCATTTTTGATTAGTGCCATCTTTTCGGGGGTGACGAGTTCCTCTACTTGGACGCGACCGTCGGCGATGAAGAGTGCGAGGTGGCTTTCGATCGTGCTGACGGCAAGGCCGCGGCGGGCGGCGATCTCGTCAACGCTTAATCCGGAGCGGAAGAGCGTGAGGGTTTGCGAATGCGTGTCGGGGCCCGTGCGATTTGAGGGCTGCTTTTGCCGGCGGGCGGGGCGGAGTGCTACGGGGTCGGGGGTGATACCTCGGGTGGTGCAGTATGCGCGGATCGCTGCGAGGAAATCGGGTCCGTAATTTTTGAGCTTGAACGCTCCGACTCCGGAGATACGGGTGAAGTCCCTGTCGGTTTGCGGGAGAACAGTTGCCATTTCGATCAGGGCGGCGTCAGAGAAGATGACGTAGGGCGGCACGCCTCGTGATTCGGCGAGACGAAATCGGACTTGGCGCAGTTCCTCGAATAGCTCTTTGTGGTAGTCGGCAGTTTCGGTGCGGTCCGAGCGGGATGAATCGGTGTGCGTGACCTTATAGAGCTGAACGCTCCGCTCGCCGCGGAGAACCTGATTGCCTGATTCGGTAACGAGGAGTGTGGGATATTCGCCAGCGGTTTTTTTCAGAAGGCTCTGGGCGATGAGGTCTCTGAAGTAGACGTGCCAGTCGTCTTTTGAGATGTCGGCGCCGACGCCGTAGGTTTTTAGGGTGAGATGCTCGAGACGCATCTTTTGCGACTTGGACCCGCGGAGCAGATCGATCAGGTAGCTGGCTCCGAAACGCTGGCCGGTGCGGACGGCGGCGCTCAGCGCTTTTTGGGCGATGACGGTACCATCGAATGTTTCGAACTCGGCGTCGCAGTTGTCGCAGTGGCCGCAGTCATCGGGCATCTCTTCGTCGAAATAATTTAGCAGATAGCGGCGGCGGCATGAGCGGAGGTCGCCGAATTCGCCCATTTGATCGAGCTTACGGAGCATCACGCTGCTTTGCTCGGCGTTACCGTCGACCTCGACAAAGCCTTTAAGCTTTGCGACGTCGCCCCATGAAAAGAAAAGGAGGGCTTCGCTGGGCAGCCCGTCGCGTCCGGCACGGCCGGTCTCCTGATAATAGCTTTCGATGTTTTTCGGCAGGTCCATATGAACGACGTAGCGGACGTTCGATTTGTCGATGCCCATGCCGAAGGCGATCGTGGCGATGATGATGCGGGCGTCGTCATTTAGAAACGCGGTCTGGTTGCGGTCGCGAGCCGATCTGTCGAGGCCGGCGTGATAGGGGAGAGCGGCGTAGCCTTCGGCGCCGAGGTCGTCGGCGAGGCGTTCGACCGACGCCCGGCTGAGGCAATAGATGATGCCGCTTTCATCTTTTCGATCGCTGATAAAGTCGAGCAGACGGCCGTAGGAATCGCGTTTGGGTTCGACGGTGTATCGGATGTTTGGGCGATTGAAACTAGAGACAAAGATCTCGGCGTCGGGAATGGCGAGATGCCTGACGATGTCTTGTCGGACGAGTGCGTCTGCGGTGGCGGTGAGAGCGATGAGCGGCACCTGCTGAAAGTCTTTCTTGAGACGGGCGAGGCGTTGATACTCCGGGCGGAAATCGTGGCCCCAACTCGATATGCAGTGGGCTTCGTCTATGGCGAAAAGCGAGACACTGATGGAACGCAGGAACTCGATGAAGCGGTCACCGCTCTGGAAAAGCCGCTCGGGAGCGACGTAGAGTAGCTTTACTTCGCCGGAGCGAACGGCACGGAACACCTCGACCTGTTCCGCGGATGACTGGCTCGAATTTAGAAATGCTGCGGCGATGCCGTTGCTTTGGAGGGCGTCGACCTGGTCCTTCATTAGCGCGATGAGAGGCGAGACGACGAGTGTGAGGCCGTCGAAGATCATCGCAGGGATCTGGTAACAGACGGATTTGCCGCCGCCGGTCGGCATGAGCAGCAAGCAATCTTTGCCCGCGAGGATCGAGGCGATCGCGGGCTCCTGATGCATTCGGAACGATTCGTAACCGAAGCGTGTTTGTAAAATTTCGCGAGCGAGAGTGATCGTCATGTGACAGCAGAATGGGTCAATTCGAAGTTGATAAATTAGCGTGCGGAGTTGCTTTTTGCAAGTGCTTCGGCGATGTGGGGGATGATCTTTTTGGGGGCGTCTATGGCGCCTTTGATGTGGCGTTCGTTGGTAAAGTGGCCGGCGATGTAGATGCCGGCGACGTTGGTTTGGTACGTTTCGGGGTCGTAGATGGGGACAGTGCCGTGTTTGCCGATCGTGGTCTCAACGCCGAGATCGGTGAGTGTCGTTAGATCGGCGTCGGAGCCGATGAGCACGAAGACGACGTCGCTGGGAAAGGTCACGCGTTCGCCTGATTCGGTTTCGAGTTCGACCTCGGAGTCGCGGATCTCGATGACATTGCCGAGGAAGAAGAGTTTGAGGCAGTTGCGTTCGACCTCCCTTTCCAGCGGCTTTTTCACCCAGTACTTAATGCAGCCTTGTTTGGGGTCGTTATTTTCCCAGTCGCTGCGAAAGATGGCGAGGGTCGTGTCGGCTCCTTCTTCGGCGAGGAAAAGTGCGGCTTCGCCGGCGGAGTTTCCGCCGCCGACGATCAGTGCCCGCTTGCGGACCCAAGGATACGTTTCGCGAAATTGGAAGTGGACCCTTGGCAGATCTTCGCCGGGAACGCTGAGGCGCCGGGGGTGGTCCATGGCGCCGATGGCGAAGAGGACGGTGCGGGTATGATATTCGGTAATGGTGGTGGCGACGGTGAAGGTGGGGGAACCGCCCTGCCCACGCACCTGACATTCGAGCACTTCTTCTTCGGTTTGAATGTTTAGGTCGTTATCGAGGGCGAAACGGACGTAATAAGAGAGCAGCTCTTCGCGGGTCGGTTTTTCGCGGGCGGGTTGAAGGTCGCCGTCCGTGAATTCAAGTTCGTTGGGGGTGGAAAAGACCGTGAGGCCGACGGGATAGTTATAGATGGTATTGCCAATGAGGCCCTTTTCGATGACAAGATAGTTGAGGCCCGCGTTTTTGGCTTCGTGGGCGGCGGACATCCCCGCCGGGCCGGCACCGATGATGATGAGATCGTACATGAAATTGCGATTTGCGATTAGGTTTCTATTTTAGCTGTTAGCTACCAGCTATCAGCTATCACATTTTCGTTGTTTTCGAGGGAGCGCAGGTATTCTGTGAATTGTTCGATCTGGGTTTTGGTGGTCTCGAGTTCGCGTTTGTATTCGAGATATTTTTCCCATTCGCCGGTGAGCGTCAGCGCTTTGACGGTGTCCGGGTCAAGGG
>JACDAK010000164.1 GCA_013695495.1 Blastocatellia bacterium
CTATTGCTCGAACCCGACGATATCTCGGAAGACGACGCCCGCACCATCAAACAGATCGCCGACGACACAATTAAAAAGCGCCGCATTATCGAGTAAAAGCGCCACGAGCGGCGCTTTTTCTCATCCCGCCCCAAACTCCTTAAGCCTCCGTTTAACCTTCCAAAGCCTTTCATTTACTGGATATCGCCCAGACCTCCGCCCGTGGCACACGCGTTGCGACACTCCACGCCACAGACATCCCTGTTAGGTTTTAAGTTTAAGTTTAGTTCAAATTAAAGGAGTATTTTTGTATGAAGAATCAGAAAGGATTTTCTCTCGTAGAACTTTTGGTCGTGGTCATTATCATCGCGATCATCGCAGCCATCGCCATTCCCAACCTGCTCGCATCACGTCGTGCAGCTAACGAAGCAAGTGCTATCAACTCGCTTCGTACAGTTCATAGTGCGCAAGCCACCTATCAGGCCGTTAACGGTGCGGGCACATCTTACGGAACCTTTGTTCAACTCGGAACGGCTGGTTTGGTCGACCCAGTTCTCGGAGCAGCTGAATCTGTCGTGAAAAGCGGCTACACGGTTGCTAACACGTTGGCAGCCGACCCATTTGCTACATATTGCGCAACGGCCACTCCGGTGACGATTGGCACTACGGGAACTCGTGTGTTTGCAGTATCATCTCCGGGAGTTGTATACGCGAGCACGAGTGTCAACCCCCCAGCTAATGTTCCTTCGTGTGCCGCGGGCGTTATAACCGTGAACAGCGCACTACCGATTCAGTAACCCTTCTCCGCCCGGCCCCAAACGGGCGTAGAACGTAGCTCGATCATTCCCCTAAGTCTTTGGGTGGATCGGACATCCGGTCCACCCCTTTTTTTCAAACCAACGCCCGGTGATCAGTAGCAGATCCTCACAGGGAGTTATCAGATGGTTTGCCCACGATGTTTGTATAAAGCGGATTACCCGCAACAGTATTGCCAAAAATGCGGCGGAGTCATGCCCGACAAACCCCGCAGCCTCGCCCTGCCCCTCTTACTTTTCCTAATTGTCCTAATAGCCACCGCCGTCATGGCCTTCAACGCCTCGCATAAAGTCTAGGAAGTCTAGACAGTCTAGGAAGTCTAGGAATGTAATCCGCGTAATCCGTTGTTAAATTCGGGGGAGGGGGTCGCGGTCGCTCATCGATCCGGCATGGCTTACCGACCAGTCCGCTTAAACCTCGTTATCGCATTTGGTAACGCCGACTTTCTCTGCTAACCTCTCTCTTCGCTCGCCCTCCCGGGTGAGCGTCGCGGTGCACCTTAAAAATGCACCGCTTGGCGGGGCGGAGTGGGAGACGCCCCGCCTCTTTTTTTTAAAAAGACACGCGCAAAACTAATCCGCCCCGTTCGCCAGCCCGGCTATGATATCAACCAGAGTCTTCGGGTCGACGGGTTTGGGGACGTGGACCTGAAAGCCCGAGCGCAGGGCCATTTCGCGGTCTTGGGCGCCGGCGTAGGCGGTGAGGGCGACTGCGGGAATCTCGCCGCCGCGCTCCACCGGGCGGTCCCTGATCTTTTTGATAAGTGTGTAGCCGTCTTCGCCGGGCATTCCGATATCGCTCAAGATCACATCCGGCTGCTCGCTGCCCAGCTTTTCGAGCGCCTCGGCCGACGACGAAGCGAGCGTAACGCGTGCGCCGCGCAGCTCAAGCACGGTCGCGATCAGCTCGCGCCCGTCTTCCTCGTCATCCACCACCAGCACATGCAGCCCGGCAAGGCTCGCATGCGGGCCATTACCCGCCGCCCCGTCACCATCGCCGGCGCCGCTCCCGCTTTCGCGGCTCGCATCTACTGCGACGACCGCTACCAGCGGAAGCAGCACTGTAAACGTCGACCCCTTTCCCTCGCCCTCGCTGTACACCGAAACCTCGCCGCCGTGCATCTCGACCAGGTGCCGCACGATCGCCAGCCCAAGCCCCAGCCCGCCGTGTCTCCGCGTCGTCGACGAATTGCCCTGCCGAAACCGGTCGAATACATACGGCATCACCTCGGGGTTTATCCCGATGCCGGTGTCTGAAACCTCAAGCGCCAAGCGCGATTCGACCCTCCGGACGCCTATCCGCACCTCGCCGCCTTTCGGCGTAAACTTCATCGCATTCGACAGCAAATTCCAAACGATCTGATGCAGCCGCCGCGTATCGCCCAAAATTAAGTTCACGCCCGGGTCGATCTCCTTATGAAGCGTTATCGACTTCGCCGTCGCCGCCGGAACCACCGCCTCAAGCGCCGATTCGATCACCGTTTCCACATTTACATGCTCGATCTTGAGCGCCAGCTTGCCCGAAATTATCCGCGAAACATCCAGCACGTCGTCTATCAGCTGCGACTGCAAACGCGTGTTGCGTTGAATCGTTTCAACCCCGCGCTGCCGCAGTCCCGCGTCAAGCTCAGGCTTACCCAGCATCTGCGCCCAGCCGAGTATCGCGTTCAGCGGCGTGCGAAGCTCATGCGACAGCGTCGCCAAAAACTCGTCCTTCGCCCGGTCCGCCTCCTCGGCCGCCTTTCGCGCCGCGACCTGCTCGGTTATATCCACGCCGTGCGCAAATATTCCGGATACGCTGCCGTCCGCGGCAAATATCGGCTGGTAAACAAAGTTGACGTAACGCCGTTCAATCGAATCGTTCTCCGAACCTTTCAAGTCGATCGGGATCTCACGGCCGATGAACGGCTTGCCGCTCGAATAAACACTATCTAAGATCGCAATGAACCCCTGCTCGACCACCTCGGGCAAAGCCTCCGCCACTGTTCTACCGACCACGTCAGTTCGCCGTACAAGATTCAGATACGCCGGATTCGTCAGCTCGAAAACATGGTCCGGCCCGCGCAGCTTCGCCACAAACGCCGGCGCCGCATTGAACATATACTTCAGGCTCGCGCGCTCCGCCTCAAGCTGCTCGGTCAAACGCCGCCGCTCGGCTTCTTCAAGTTTTGCCGACGTCGTGTCAATGTACGTCCCCATGCACGAAGCCGGAACGATCTCACCTCCCTCGCTTTCAAAAAACACCCGCGCCCGCGCCTTTATCCACCTCACCTCGCCGTCCGGCAGCACGATCCTGTGCTCGATGCTGAGCTGATGCAATCCCGCCGGATCTTGAGCTTTCGCAAATTCCGCGGCGATACGCCTCCGGTCTTCCGGATGAAAACGCTCCGCAAACATTCGCCCGGTCAGCTTGTCGCCGGCGCCAAATCCGTAGATCGACCGGCCGTAAGCATCCACCGTAGCGTCGCCGGTTCGCAGGTCAAGTTCAAAAATGCTGATCTGTGACACGTCCAACGCCAACCGAAGCCGCTCGTCCGTTATGAGCAACTCCTCCTCGGTCCGCCGCTTTTCCGTGATATCAGTGAAAAGCACGCCCACCAGCCGCGACGGCTCATCAACCCTGAACGCATAAACCGAAAACCATCGGCCCAGCGCGTCCGAACCCTCAACAAACCGCTGCGGCGTGCCGGTTAACGCCACCGACGCGTAAATATCTACCCACTTCTGCTCAAGGTTCGGAACCATTTCGCGGATCGACTTGCCCGCCCGCGCATCGTCCGACGAAATGCCCGTCATCTCCTCAAACGAAGGGTTAATGTCTATGAACCGGTAATCGATCGGCCGAGCCTCTTCATCAAAAATGACCTCAAGAATGCAGAACCCTTGGTCGATCTGATTGAAAAGGTCCCTATGTCGGATCTCAGGATCTGATGAACTTGTTTGCATATTAGGATGGAGGACGCTCGTTCAATTTACCAAAATGGTTCCCGCGTATCAATATTATTTATCGCTCCGACGCCCAAAAGGCTTGCTCCTCAGCGTCGACCTGTGACATCATCTAACTACTGGGGGTGATATTATGAATAATAAAATCAACGAGGTAACGCGGTATTAGCTAACGCCGATATCGCTTAAAAAAAAAACAGCACGGCTCAAAACCGTGCTGTCTTCTTTTTGCCAGTCAGGTTCGCTAACGTCGCCGATTATAAAAATCGAGCCGCGAACCATTGTCCACATTGGTCGTGCGGATTCCGTTCGAGATCCGAGTAACGCGATACTCAACGCCCAGGATCGTCAGCCGGTCGCCATAGATCGAGCCCTGCTGTGTCGCTCCGCTGTCAAACGAATAAACGACCGTGCCGTTGTTGTTGATGGTCAACGCCCACCCGCCGCCGGTCTGCGGGTTAGTTCCGTACCACGTACCGAGAGCCCACGAGGGAACGTTCCCCTGCTGGCCCCCGCCCCATCCCGGCTGGCCGCCGCCCCAAGCCGGGCCGCCGGTACGCGAGAAATTAACGCTTTCACCCGCAGCCATGTTCGTCACAACTATGTTGTTGCCCTGCCGAACGGCCCGATGCATCACTCCATTGATCGTCATGTTGTCGCTGCGAAGATAGCTGCCCGTCGACATCTGCCCGCCGGTGTTCAGCGTAACCGCGCCGTTTGCCGTGATCGACAACGTCAGATATCTGCCGCTTTGGTCGCGGCCGTAAAATGTGCCCTGCGCCCACGAAGGAGGGTTCACCTGTCCGGCTCCGCCACCGGGCCCACCGGGTCCGGGCCCCTGCCATCCGCCGCCGATGCCCGGCAGATCATATGTGTCTGCCAGCGTGTTCAGATCGCCTCGCATG
>JACDAK010000174.1 GCA_013695495.1 Blastocatellia bacterium
GTATTCGGGCGAGCCCATGTAAAACTGTCGGCCCTGAACGTCGCGCGGCAGACCGGCGTTCGGCTGCGCAGAGAGCGGCTTGTCCGTCACGGTCCTCATCGCCTCAAGGCCCGTAAGCACATGCGTCGGCCCCATTCCGCAATTCAACCCGATGACATCTACTCCAAGGGATTCAAGTTGGACCGTGAACGCGGCTGGTGTTGTACCGAAGGTAGTCTTGCCGTCGCTTTGAATCGTCATTTGTGCGACGATCGGAAGATCGCAGATCTCTTTAACCGCACGGATAGCCTGCTCGATGACCGATAGCTCTGAAAAAGTTTCGAGCACGAACAGGTCGACGCCTCCTTCTAGCAAAGCTTCGGCCTGCTCACGGAATAGATCTCTTGCCTCGTCGAACGAAGTAGGGCCAAAAGGCTCGATTCGAAGCCCAAGAGGCCCGATGGCTGCCGCAACGTAAGCCTTAGTGCCGGCAGCCTCGCGGGCAAGCTTCGCAGCGGCAATATTTATCTCTCGAAGCTTACTTTCGAGGCCGTAGGATTGAAGCTTATGCCGGCTGGCACCGAACGAATTCGTTTCTATTATGTCGGCCCCGGCGTTCACATACTCTTCGTGGACTTCCCGAACGAGATCGGGGCTGACGAGGTTCAGCTCGTCATAGCTCCGATTTATGTAAACGCCCTTGTCATAAAGACGTGTTCCGACTGCTCCGTCAAATACGTAAATGCCGTCATCCGCCAAGATCTCTCGAAAGTTCTTCATAAAGCAAAAAGTCTCGCCAAACAGCGAGACAAAAACACAAGATCTTTTTCCGGGCTGTTTAGCAGTTTATTTAACGTGGTCGCAAGTCGCAATAACTCACCACGATGGTATGCCAAGATAATGCTAATTTATTCAACTGATGTCAAGGATGAGTTTAGCGTTGACAACGCGGGCAGTAGTAGGTCGACCGCCCTCCTTGAGGTATTCGCTTAATGACAGAGTTGCATTTAAGGCACGGCTCATGCTCACGGCCGTACACGCTCCAGAGGTCTGAGTGAGACTCGCCGTAGATGCCGTCGCCGACGATCTCGGGGTGCATCGGACGTGAGATCATGGAGTCGACAGCCGTTTGTAGTACGGATCGAATCTCTTGGTGAAGCCGCTTCAGCTTTGGACGCGTAAGCTGGTTCGCGGCCCGTGTCGGATTTACCCTTGCGTTGAACAGGGCCTCGCACGCATAAATATTACCGAGCCCGCACACCTTGGTTTGGTCCAGCAGAAATTCTTTTATGCTTCGCCCGGACGCTTGAAGTTTCGTTCGGAGGTAGTCAACGCTAAACTCAGACCCGAAGGGTTCAGGTGCCAGAGCCTTGATTTCCCGGTATTCCATCGCTTCATTTGTTTCGACGATCTTCATCAGACCGAAATGCCGCTGGTCCGTGAAGAGGAGCTTTCTGCCGTCGGCCAGCCGAAACACCGCATGTGTGAATTTGGGGTCATCAGCCTCATTGGAAAGCAGCATAAATCTTCCGCTCATTCGAAGGTGAACGAGCAGTGTTTTCGCGTTGCTGAGACCGATCATGATGAACTTGCCGCGCCGCGTGACACCGGAAACGCGGACATCCATTAGGGCTGCGGAAAACTCTGCCGCAGTCGAATAGGGAGCCAACCGTGGCCGAAGCAGCGATGCCTCGCTGATGAAAACGTTAGTGATGACTTTTTCGAGGTGCGCGACTACGGCCGCAACTTCGGGCAGTTCAGGCATTTAGAAGTGTGAGTGATCGGGAATAGAGGCTTTGTCGCCGAGGACTGCTCCGGGCTTGATAGTGACGTTTCGGCCAACATGGCAGCCGCGGCCGATAACGGCACCGGATACGTGCGACCCTGCGGCGATGCGAGTATGGGGCCATACGACCGAATTTTCGATCACGGTTTTCTCCTCGACATGTACCCCCACGCCTAAGACCGAGTTGGTCACCGAAGCTCCGGGTTTGATGGTGCAATCCGGTGCGATCAGATTCTCTTGAACGGAGAATTCGACGCGGAGCACACCTGCAAGAATGTCCATGTTTGCCTCGAGGTAGCTCTTTGGATTTCCAATGTCACGCCAGTATTTGTCGCGAAGATCGAACGCATAGAAAGGCAACTTAGAACTCAGGATCTGAGGAAAGACGTCGTACTCAAACGACCGATTCTCTCCGACCGGAATGAGGTCAAGAATCTCGGGTTCGAGAATGTAGATTCCCGCGTTGATCTTGTCGGTTGTTAACCGGGAGAGTTCCTCAGGTTTGGGCTTTTCGATAAACCTTTTAACGCTTTCATCGTCACCGGTCTCCACCAGGCCGTAAATCTCGGGGTTCGGAACAGACCTCAAACTGATTGTCGCGGCGGCTTTGCGGTTGTTATGGAATTCGATGATCTTGCTCAAACGTACGTCGGTGAGAATGTCCCCGTTCAGAACAACCGTTGTGTCCTTGATGTCGCCCACGGCATACCGATAAGCCCCAGCCGTGCCCATTGGGCTTGGCTCGGTTACATAGGTGAGTTTCACCGCGTAGTCTGATCCATCGCCTAGTAGCTGCACGATCTTTTCCGGAAGATAGCTTAGAGAAAGGGTGATCTCTCGTATTCCTGCGCTGCGTAGAAACTCGATCTGATAAAGAAGAAATGGTCGATTTGCGACGAGTACCACCGGTTTGGGGGTGTGCACAGTTAGAGGCCGCAAGCGCGTACCTTTTCCCCCGGCTAGTATCAGTCCTTGCATATACGTTCCGTTTAATTCGCCGCCAATCTAGAGATTACGGAACGCTGTGCGAAAAATCAAAGAGCAAGCTTGTGCAAAACACTAACAAAAAATGCCAAACATACGTTGACAATATTTTGCACCTCGTGCTACCTTTACATTTGCAGGACGTGTCACCTAATTCCTGCTGGATCTTCATTTCGCTCTCAATAGCGGACCTTCCACTGATCTCCGGCTCTGCACGATTTCCAGTAAATTTATCACGATGACATTTGACAAGACCAAGGCAATGCGTAACGCCGAACGTTTTCTCTCTCAAGGGAAAATCCGCGCGGCGATCTCTGAATTTGAAGAGGTTCTAAAGCATGATTCTCGTGATTTCAGCACGACAAATATGCTTGGCGACCTTTATACAAAGGCCGGTGACACGAAGCCTGCGATCAAATGTTATTCAAAGGTAGCCGAATATTACGCCGATAAAGGGTTTGCTCCGAAAGCCATTGCGATTTACAACAAGATCGCACGGCTCGAGCCAAGCTCGCTGGAGGTGTCCGAACGCCTTGCAGAACTTTACCTTCAGAAAGGATCAGTGAACGAGGCGAAATCGCATTACGTTAGGCTAGCGGAAAACTATGAGAGCAACGGCAGGATGATCGAGGCACTCGACATCTGGAAACAGATCGCGATTCTCGATACGACCAACACTGAGGTTTATGTTACGATCGCCAACTCTTACGCTAAAGAGGGCCATACGGAAGAAGCTGCAGATGCATTCGTGGAGGCCGGGCTTAGATTCGCAAAGTGTGACGAGCAAGATCTCGCGCTCGAGCAATTCTCACGCTCGTTGGAACTCGCTGGAAATTCGACGCGGGCTCTTGCCGCTTTTTTGGAAACGAGCTGCGTCCTCGGCAAAGATGCCGAAGCTGTCGACAGGCTCAGGCAGTTAAGTGAAGAGTTTCCGACCGATAATGAGATAATTTCGCACCTTTACGAAGCGTATCTTAGATCCGCGCAATATCCTGAGGCTGAAAAGCTGATCATCAGGATCGTGGAACTTGAGCCCGCGAACTACCCGAAGTTTCTGGATCTGGCGCGATTATACATCGACGCCGGCGACCTCGAAGCTGCGACCCGCATCCTGACCATCTCTTCAGAACATCTTCTAGTTGGCGGTCAGGCACACGAATTCAGCAGCTTTGTCAACGAAATCCTTGAGCAAGACGGAGAGAATCTTGATGCTCTACGGCTTCTTGCGAGATTCACATCCTGGCAGCGCGATGCCGATGCATTCCGCTCGGCGCTTCAGAGACTCGCGACGGTTGGGGGGCAGGTTGGTTCGATCGACGACGAGCGTTACGCCCTTTCGCAGCTGGTCATGGTTATGCCTAACGAGCCGACTTATTCCGCAAGGCTTAGAGAGATCAACGACGAGTTTGGCTATACCGGCGGCGAGGAATCGGAAGACGTATTCGCGAAACGGTTTAATAAGGCCGAGCCTTTCCAAGAGGACCTCGAATGGGATCCGATCGATAAAACAGTCTCTGGATTCGCGATAGCGAGCGTTTCCGACGGAATGCCAGAAATCGAACGAGCCGGCGTTGTCAATGGAGACTATAGTGCAGCCGAAGTCGTTGCGTCAGAGGCTCCCAATAGTTCAAACAGCGCGATAGCGAAAGAGATCGACAGTATTAAGTTTTACATCGAAAGCGGATATGAAGACCTCGCGCGAAAGGCGATCGATGACCTCATCGCGGAGCACGGGCCGTTGCCTGAAGTTCTGGAGATGTTGGCAATGGTCGAAGAGCCTGAGACCGAAACAGTGCCGGTGTTCGACCCGGGCCAGTCGCCGGAGGCAGACGGGCACCTTACCGCAGTATCGTTTAACTCTGGCTTTGAAGATCTGCGTAGTGAGCTTGGGATCGATGACAGTGATATTGACGATTCAGATTACGAGACACATTACAATACCGGTACTGCGTACAAGGAAATGGGCCTAACGGAAGAAGCGATCCGCGAATTTCAGGATGCGGCCGCGTTGGTCTCTGCAAATGACGGAACGCGCCGCTTGTTCAGTTGTGCGAATCTGCTTGGATTGTGCTTTATGGAGTTGGGCCGGCCCAACATGGCCGTAACCTGGTTCCAACGAGCTCTCGAAACGCCGCAACTCACACCGGAAGAGAAGCAGGGAATTTGGTACGAACTTGCCAACGCCCACGAAGCCGACGGGGACGTAAGCAAGGCCGGCCACTTTTTCGAGCAGGTCTATGCAGAAAACATCAATTTTCGTGACGTAAGCCAGCGGCTGCGCTCGATGTCGATAGCGGTCTAGCCAATCTTGCGGCAGGCGTTGTTGGCAAATAATTAAACGGAGTATAATCAGACGGTATGGTTGAGAGACTTACCGTCATTTTTTTTATTATCCTGTGCATGCTGCTCGGGTTTTATCTGATTCTCTCGCCATGGGATACGCTTTTCGGTAGATGGGGCGAAAACTACCTGCTGGTTTTTCTCGCCGATCAAACCGGATATCCCGGCTTGCAGCGGACGGTCGCGTCTAATTGGATCCGCGGCGCCGTCACGGGCTTGGGCGTCTTAAACCTAGTAATAGCTTTTTGGGAAATAGCTCATTTTCGTCAGAGTGTCTCGCTATTGCAAGGGCGGGAGCCTGCGAGCCGAAAATGACGGCGCGCCCCATGACTTATCTCATCACGCCCGGCGATCTTACGCCCGAAACCTTCAGCGAACTCCGGCAACGATTGATCGACCACCTTAGGGTTGCGATCTCTGCCGGTATATCCGCGATACAGTTGCGCGAGAGGTCGCTACCGACCAAGCTGCTTGTGGATCTTGCCGCCGAAGTAGTGAGTATGGCGCGCGGATCTGAAACCAAGATCTTTATAAACGAACGAGCCGATGTGGCGAAAGCGGCAGGGGCAGCAGGAGTTCATCTGCGATCGGACTCGATGCCGTGCGCGGCGGTACGAAGATCTTTTCCGTCACTGCTGATCGGGGTTTCAACTCACTCATTGAGCGAGATCAAGGTCGTCATGAAAAGTGGGGCGGATCTTGCTGTTTTCGGTCCCGTATTTGAAACACCCGGCAAAGGCGAACCTGTTGGACTCGCTGAACTCGCTCGTGTGTCCGATGCTGTTCGGCCTTTTCCCGTGCTTGGATTGGGCGGGGTCGATGCATCCAATTACCCTGGAGTCTTGCACGCGGGCGCGGCGGGATTTGCTGCCATCAGGCTTTTCGCAGATGCTACAGCGCTGAAACGAATCAGCAAGGAACTGTATGAACACTGACGAAAGGACAACCCCGATCTGCTTGACCATCGCCGGACTCGACCCATCGGGCGGGGCCGGGACGATCGCGGATGTAAAGACGTTCTTTGCCTTCGGATGCTATCCGGCTGCGGCGATCGCTTCGATCACGTATCAAAACACGCAGGGCGTTTACGGCGCAACCCACCAAAGTGCCGAGGAACTCCGCAGCCAGGTCGAACCGATCTTGAACGATCTGGAAGTTTCGGCCGTTAAGACCGGTATGCTTCCCACCGCTGAGATAATAGAAGAAACCGCCCGGCTGATCAGCGAGAATGATTTGCATAACGTTGTTATCGACCCCGTAGTTCGATCGACGTCAGGCTTCGATCTGATTGACGGTGCAGCTCTCAAAAGGCTTATCGAAATGCTCTTCCCGCTTGCCGATATCGTCACGCCCAACGCTCAGGAAGCGGAACGTATCAGCGGCGTTGCTTTATTATCCGAGCCTGACATCGTTGCAGCAGCGAATATCATGTTCGGAATGGGAGCGAAGGCCGTTCTCATCAAAGGCGGACATCTTCGGCATGGAAGCAGTGCAGTCGACCATCTTCTTTTAGGAGGTGAGCACCATCGAATTGACGCGCCGTATTATGACACCACGTCAACACATGGCACCGGGTGCACACTTGCCGCTGCTATTGCAGCAAACCTCGCGAAGGGCAAAACAATGCTCGACGCGGTTCGGATATCGAAAGATTTTGTGAACGAAGCTATTAGAACGGCACCGAAAATCGGGAAAGGAAATTCGCCGATAAACATTCAGCCTATTGAGCGATCGGGATGAAGGTGGGCGATTGGTATGTTACGCCGAAAGTGACGCCGCTGCGCGGGCTGTAGCGGGTGATGCCAAAGATGGCGGCGGCATCGAACCGGAGTCCCGATGCCCGAACCTGCGGCCCGATTCGAAATTCACCGACGCTTTCCGTTCCCAACGGAGCTCCCCCGCCACGGGTGTTCGCGCGGCCGTAAACCTCACTTGCGATGTTAACGTTGTCAGTCACCCGAAAGATCCCAGCAAGGCCGTAAAGCAACACGTCGTTCTGAGAAAAGCTTCCCAGAGGAGCATTCATTATGCCAAGTCCGAGATTGCCGTAGATGTTGGCTCTCGCTGCACGGCCCGGCTCCTTCCCAAATTTCTTCTGAACGATCACCTTGTTGAAGATGTTGATCTGATTAGTTCCGATGCCGCGAGCCTGGTCGGTATTAGGCATTTGAAAGCCGAACTTCATTCCCAGCGCCGGCAAATTCCGGGTTTCGCTGAAGAGTTTTATCTTCGCTGACACAGTGAAATCGTCAAAATCATTAGTCGAATTCCCCCGGATGTTCAACGGGATCGGAGACGGGATAGTTTCGGAATTGATCGCAAGGAAGTTTTGCACGGAACCTTGAATCTGAATTTCGACATTCGACGCGAAGCCCTGCCTTATGCGGATGTCGGCGATGCGAGTAAGGTCACCCCTTAGACCAGAAAGCGGAAACTTGACGTTCTGCAGAAAATCGACGCCCACGCCTATTTCGAGAGCGCCGGCTGGCGTTATGTCGATATCGTCCGTGATCAGCGGGCGCTGCTGACCTGTTATCGCAATGACCGATGCGAGAAGGATCAACAGAAGAAATGTGCAGCGCTTCATCATTGGTATAATCGCATCGCTTGCATTGAAAGTAAACAGAAGAGCCGGAGATCCACAGACAGACGTTTTCTCCTTTGATTTTGGACAATCAAGTTGAAAGTTGGCAGAATTGTCAGGTAACCGATATCGTGGTTTGATGTTTTATGCCGGTAGAAATCGTTAATTCCCGTAAGGATCATTCAGACGGCTCGGGTCTGAGGCTCGTCGAAGGGCCCAAAACGACGGCATCCGGGCCGGAAGTAGAGAAGCAGTTCGTAAACTTCATGTTTTTTCGGATGAGTCCGGACTGGCGAAGGATCGAGAGTGACAAGAAGGAGCAATACCAACGAGAGTTCGAAACGGTTTTTAATGAATTTCACGACGATCTGCTGCTGTTCTCGTATTCGCTTGTTGGGTTCGACTCAAAAGCGGATCTCATGCTGTGGCGGATCGGGACATCGCTCGATACGATACAGGAAATGACTGCCCGGCTCTATCGCACAAATCTGGGCAGTTACCTCGTCGCGGCGGACAATCATCTGGCGATCACGAAAAAGATGATGTTCGTCAGCAACAGCAGCGAGGACCGCTTTCACGTCGGTGCGGGAGAGAAGCAATACCATTTCGTCTATCCCTGTGCAAAACACAAGGATTGGTATGAAAAGACTATCGAGGAACGCGATGCGTTGGTGGAAGAGAATTTTATGGTCGGCAGAAAGTTCCCGAACATAAAGATCCATATGACGCACGCCTTCGGGTTCAGCGAACAGGAATACATTATCTCGTTCGAAACGGATGAACCGCGAGATTTCCTCGCGCTGGCTGAAGAACTGAGGCAGACGCCCGGCAATAAGCTCTCGCTGCGCGGAATGCCGGTCTATACCTGTCGGCAGCGGCCGCTGATCGAGTGTCTGGAGGCTCTCGGCTAATGCAAATCGCTCGGCGGTACCTCATCAGAGGCGAGGTTCAGGGGGTCGGGTTCCGGTACTTCGCACAGCGCTCGGCCGCGCGTCACCAGGTCCACGGGTACGTGAAGAACCTCGATGACGGAAGTGTTGAGGCTTTTGCCCAGGGACCCGAAAACAGCGTCAAGGATTTCATGGAAGACCTTGCCGCGGGGCCGGCGCATTCACGGGTCAGCGATATGGAAGAGACGGTGGTTGAACCTGAACGGGCCTACTCGTCGTTTCGCATAGAAAGATAACGCTAGAATTGAGACAGGAATACTTACATTAAATGGAAGAACTAAGAAAATTAATTCGCGAGGTGCCTGATTTTCCGAAAGAAGGCATAAATTTTTATGATATTACGACCTTGCTGAAAGATGCGTCCGGGTTGGAGCAGGCGATCGATGCAATGACGGAGCTGTGTCGCGGGCTGGATGTCGATACGATCATAGGGATCGAATCGCGGGGATTCATATTCGGAGCACCGCTGGCATATCAACTCGGGACGGGTTTTATTCCGGTGCGGAAGTCAAAAAAGCTTCCCGCCGAGATCGTATCCGTTTCTTATGACTTGGAGTACGGCCAAGATTCGCTGGAGATGCACAAGGATGCGATCGGCGAAGGCCATAAGGTGTTGATAGTGGACGACCTTCTGGCAACGGGCGGTACTGCCAAAGCAGTGGCAGACCTGGTGGAGAGCGTCAACGGCAAGGTTGTCGGGATTCACGTGCTGGTCGAGCTTGCATTTCTGAAGGGCCGCGACAAGCTTTCTGGCTACGACGTTAAGTCGCTTGTCACCTACGCTTCATGACCTCACCGCTCCCGTAGCTCAGTTGGATAGAGCGTTCGCCTCCTAAGTGAAAGGTCGGTGGTTCGAATCCACCCGGGAGCACCAATAGAAACAATAACACCGCTGGATGTAAATCCGGTGAGGAATGAGGTGGTCTGCGCGAAATGCGGTTGGGCTTACCTTTGAATGGGAACGCGTCTAGATTTATCGAGTGGAAGCCCCGCGTTAGACAGCCGCGCCTTCAGCGACGATAATGCGGTCGGTGGTGACTTGGGCGGTTCCGAGTCTCCCATTCCGCTCATGAAAGCTCGAGCTTCGTCCTTGCCGCTGGCTGCCTTGTGTCCAACCATCGCGAAAGTGAAATCGTCAGTGCAGTGGGCAAGAACGCCCTCGATATCGTTTGTTTCAAATGCGTTGTTGATCGCTCCTACAATCTGATTCTTATCTGTCATTGCTTCTCCTTAGGCCCTTTCGCCGAGTTCACTCAAGAGACGGTCGGCCTCTTCGCGGCTGTCCGGGCTGACGGCGATCGAAAAAAAAGCGGCTGGAGCCGCTTAGTTAAGTTAGAGTTGTCAGACACTTATTTCTTGGGACGCTCGTTCGCTTTGAGTACGCGTTTGCGGAGGCGGATGGACTTTGGCGTGACCTCGATGAGTTCGTCGTCGGCGATGAATTCGAGTGCACGCTCAAGCGACATATCCCGGATGGGTACAAGGCGCATGGCCTCGTCTGCGGAGGTGGTGCGCATATTCGAGAGCTTCTTTTCTTTGATCGCGTTGACGTCGAGGTCGACGGCGCGGGCGTTCTCGCCGACGATCATTCCCTCATAAACCTTGATGCCGGGTTTGATGAAAAGCGTGCCGCGTTCTTGAAGGTTGTAAAGGGCGTAAGTTGTGGATTCGCCCATGCGATCGGAGACGAGCGAGCCGGTGCTGCGGTTCTTCATTTCGCCCTGCCATTTGTCGAATCGCAGGAAAATGGTGTTAAGAAGGCCGGTGCCTTTCGTTTCTGTGAGAAACTCGCCGCGAAAGCCGATGAGGCCGCGTGAAGGGATCTCGTACTCTAAACGTACACGACCGGAGCCGTTATTGATCATCTTGGTCATCTGCCCCTTGCGGCGGCCTAGCGCTTCGGTGACGACGCCGATGAATTCATCCGGCACGTCAACGACTACTTGCTCGAACGGTTCGAGAGTTTCACCTGTTTTCTCGTCCTTCTGGGTGATGACCTCGGGTTTTGATACTTGAACCTCGTAGCCTTCGCGCCGCATCATTTCGATGAGAATCGCCAACTGGAGCTCGCCGCGTCCCGATACTTTGAATTGCTCGGCTGCTTCGGTCTCGGTGACGCGGAGTGCGACGTTGCCGAGCAGTTCGCGTTCGAGGCGATCTTTGATCTGACGGGATGTGACGAATTTGCCGTCGATCCCGGAGAAGGGCGACGTGTTGACGCCAAAAATCATTGAGATTGTCGGCTCATCGACGGCGATGATCGGCAACGGCGCGGGATTCTCGGGGGACGTGATCGTCTCCCCGATGTTGATGTCGTCGAAACCTGCCAGAGCGACGATCTCGCCGACGCCGGCTTTATCAACGCTCTTTCGATCGAGTCCCTCGAAAACGAAGAGTTCCTTGACACGCGTCTTCTGGGTTGAGCCGTCGAGTTTTGCGACGACGACTTCCTGATTCTTGCTGATCTCGCCGGAGAACATACGGCCAATAGCAAGGCGGCCGACAAAGGCGTTGTAATCGATATTGGCGACAAGAAGTTGAAGGCTGTCGGCGCGAAGTTCGTGCGGCGCCGGAATCGTTTCGAGTATCTGATCGAAGAGCGGCTTGAGCGTCTTGGAATCTTCCTCGATGGTCTTTTTCGCGATACCGTCACGAGCGATGGCGTAAAGGATGGGGAACTCGATCTGGTCATCTGACGCGCCGAGGTCGATAAAAAGGTCATAGATCTCGTTGACGACTTCTTCGGGGCGGGCGTCATGGCGGTCCATCTTGTTAACGAGAGCGATGGCAGGCAGTTTGAGTTCTAGAGCTTTTCTTAGCACGAAACGGGTCTGCGGCAAACAGCCCTCGGCGGCGTCGACCAGGATGACGATGCCGTCGACCATCTTGAGCACGCGTTCTACCTCACCGCCAAAATCGGCGTGACCGGGTGTATCGACGATGTTGATCTTGTAATCGCCGTAACGCACCGAAGTGTTCTTGGCCATGATGGTGATGCCGCGTTCTTTTTCGAGGTCCATTGAATCCATCACGCGTTCGACGACTGCTTCGTTGTCACGGTAAGTGCCGGATTGCTGAAGCATGGCGTCAACGAGGGTGGTTTTGCCGTGATCGACGTGGGCGATAATCGCGATGTTTCTTATATTCTCTTTGCTGGTCATAGTAGTGATCTCGCCTTAGTGGGCAATCGGCAATAATGACGGATTTGGGCGGTATTTGCAACGACGGAACAAATGAAAAAGCCGACCAACTTTCGTCGGCCGGCTATCGTTTGATTGTATTAACCCTTAGCGGGCAACGTCATTTTCGACAACGAGATTGTTCGTTACAGTGAAAGAGCTGGGAACGCTTCGGGCTGCAATATACATCATATTGTAGTCACCCCGGTTGCGAACCTTACCTTCGAGCGAGATATGACCATTGTTAACGATCAGCCTCACCGGAGGGTTTACCGGCCAAAGGTATCCTGAAAGGCCACCCGTGTTCGCGATTCGCTGAGTCAGGGTACGCCTGATCTGGTCGTCAAAGCCTGACAGCGGCAGAAGCTGAATGTTGTTGATCACATGATTCACTCCTGAGATCCGCTTCACCGTACCTTCGGCATCGCTGCGGTTGATTGCGTTGCGAACGCTGCCGTTCAATGTAACTGTATCTCCCTTTACTTCAAATCCAATGTGGTCATAAAGCTCGTAGCGCGGAAGCCGCAAAATTCGTTTGTGAACTTCTTGTCCAATGGCGGTTGCTGATGCTTCATTGGAAAATCCTTGAGCGTTTATGGACATGAATGAGAACGCCATAGCGGCTATAGTAACGACGATAAAATTGCTTACTTTTTTCATTACTCAAGTCCTCCCTTTTTGATATATTCTGCCTCTTGTGGGCATCGGTTATTTGAGGATATTTACCCCCAAAACGTTGTATGTTAAATGGTTGCCGCGGGAGATGGCGGGGTTGATGGGAAGACGATAATTGGACGCGCAATTAGGCCTGCGGGTTGCCGAATTGTCGTAGAGCTTCGTAAAGCACGATGCCGACACTTGTGGCGAGGTTTAGGCTTCGGACGTCGGGATTCGACATTGGAATCGTGAGGCAACTTTCGGGATGGCCCGCGAGCAGAGCTGCGGGCAGTCCACGAGTTTCAGGTCCGAAGACGAGGCAGTCGCCAACTTCGAAAGTGTGCTCAAAATAAGGCCGGTCGCACTTGGTGGAGAGATATAGGAAGCGGGCGTCTGGGAGTGCTGAGCGAAGCGCGGGGAGGTCAACGTGTCGATGCAGTTCGACATGCTCCCAATAATCGAGCCCTGAGCGTTTTAGGGTGCGATCGTCCATACGAAAGCCGGTGACGCCGACGATGTGTAACGGCGTGCGTGTGGCCGCACATAGGCGAGCGATGTTACCGGTGTTCGGTGGGATCTCGGGTTCGTATAGTGCGATGTGGATCATATTGCGTGAGTTAAACGTTAATGTATATACATCTTTTTGGCTTGTGGTGTCATCAACAAGTTTGGTGCAAATCGGCGGAATTTTGATTGGCCAAAGATTATGTTAAAATTTCCGTTTGTAATCTCAAATCTCACACCCTGGAGAACTGTTTTAGTGAATTTTCGATCTAAGAATATTTTTGCGGCGATTTTGGCTGTCGGTTTATTTTCGGTAAGTATCTTAGCGCAGGATTCGACGCCGACACCTGCGGCCACACCTTCGACGGGGCCGACGGCGGAGCAGCAGCGTGCGGCTGTTACGGCGAGCCGATCGGGGGAACTTACGGCTGAGCAGGTGGTAGAGTCTGCGATCGTTATTTACGGTTTTCCCGGGGGACGAAATACGCTGAACCAGATCCGCAAAACTACGTTTGAACGCGGAAAATCGAAGATAATGAACGGCGACGGTTCGAGCCAGTCGGCGACATATCAGCGGTGGGTGCTTCGCGGAGACGACATGGACGCCGAGAAAGTCCGGCTGGACCAGGACTTTTCTACCACGCGTTATGCGATGCTGCATAACAATTCAAAGATCTACGGCATTTTCAATAACACCGTGTTTATGCCGCGCGAAGATGCGGCGCGTTCGTTTGAGAACCAGGTGATGCGCAGCCTCGACGCACTGCTTCGCTATAAAGAAAGCGGCTCGACCATAGAAATGGCTGGCAAAGAAAGGCAGATGGGTGTCGATTACAACATGATCGACCTCACTGATAAAGCCGGGCGCAAGACGCGATTTTATGTAAGTGCCCGCACGTTTCGCGTGATGCTGCTTGAGTATGACGAAGGCGGCGTGAAATATACGCGGCGATTCTATGACCACCGTTATGCCCAGGGGACGCTGGTTCCTTTCCGCACGGTACTGCTCGCTGACGACAAGGTCATTGAGGAAACCGAGATCGGTACGATCACGTTCGGCCAGAAAGTTGACGAGTCGCTTTTCGTTGACGGCTAAGCTCATTATTTGCAACTAAATCATCGCCCGTTGGTGGTAACACTCCGTCTCCCCTATCTTTTCACATAGGAGTTGCACCAATGAGATCTATTTTCCAAACAACTTACCTCTTTATTCTTTTTTCGGTGCTTGCGGGTGCCGCTGCCGGTCAGGGCGAGGCGGCAGAAGCGGCCCGGGGGAGCTTTGAAACGACGCTTTACGTTGTGCAAGCCTCGAGCGGGACGACCAAGCTGCATCCGCTTCCGGCAAACATTCAGTCCATAGCAAAGTCGCTGAGCGGCGACTTTGGCCACTCACACAATCAACTCTTAGCAACCTATCTCGGCCGCGTCAGCGGGAACGGCTCCGTTTCATATAAAAGCATCGTGAACCTCGCAGGCGGCGGTTCGGAGGCCGCGGCGCACGGCTTTGTTGATTGGCGGCTTGATCAGGTGCATCGCGGAACGAGCGGTGCGATCGGGATACGTGCGTTTCAATTCACGGCGCGGGTTCCGGTACTGGTCGGGGCGTCGACCACGAGCTATGAATCCGTAGGCGTAACGCTGACCACCACGGAAGTGCGGGCAAACACGCCGACTGTCCTCGGCACGCTCTCGCTGCCGGGCGGTTCGGGGACGCTTTTTGTGCTTCTCACGGTGCGGCCGATCGACTGATCCAGGGGCTAATTTTGCAACATTTCGTCACGCGCGGCGTGACTGTTGATAAAGGTGGTCTTTGGTTAGGATCGACTTTGTGTTGTAAAAGAGTATGAGTGTATGGCATTCGACAAAATTCATCGCAGGAGCGCGGAGGTATACGAAACCCCTGTGCCTGAAAAGAATCTGTCGGACCACGAACTCATAGCCGCCACAAAGGAAGGTGACGAAACTGCGTTTGCAGAGATCGTCAACCGCTATCGCAACCCGATCACAAACTACCTTTACCGATTTTTGAACGATTACGAAGAGGCGGTAGACCTTGCGCAGGAAACATTTGTGCGGGTCTACTTCGCCATTGAGCGGTATCACACGGACTATGCGTTTTCGACGTATATCTACCGGATAGCGACAAACCTGGCGATAAGCGAGGTGCGGAAGCGCAAGCGGCGGACACTGATGTCGCTGACGGGGCTGTTTCAGTCCGACGCGGACGACAATACCGAATATCAGCCGCCGGACACGCGGTCGCTGCCGGATGCGGACCTGATCGACGGCGAACGCGACACAGTGATTGCACGCGCGATCGGAACGCTGCCGCCGAAGTATCGGGTGCCGATAATCCTTCGGGATATCGAGGGCCGCAGTTACGAAGAGATCGCAACGATAATGGAACTGGGGCTGGGGACGACAAAGTCGCGCATCAGCCGTGCCCGGGGATTGTTGAGAGAGAAGTTGAAGCATTATTTTTAACACCGAATGAATACGCAACGAGAAATAGAGACAGAGATGACACAGGACGAACGCGAGGTCAGTCGACTTTTAGGCGAGCTGAGGCGTTTTGACGCACCGGCGAATTTTGAATTTGGTGTTAAGGCACGGATAGCTGCTGGGAAGCCCGCAACTGCTGCCGCCGCGAGCGGCGTGTGGCTGGGGTACATGAAGTTTGTTGTGCCGGCGTTTTTGCTGGCGGCTCTTGGCGGGGCGATGTTCTTTGGCGGATTGGCGGGCGATGCGGATGTGCCGGCGATCGCCGAGCAGCGTGTGAACCCGGAAGCGGTTGAAGAGACCTTGCCGGAGCCGGTTCGGGATGAAGCGTCTGTCGCCGCCGTAACAGATGAGCCCGCATCGGCGGCTACGGAAACGCTGCCGTTTAGAGAGGGCCTTACGCCTATTCCGGCCTTCATCGCTACTCGGCCGGCGGAACGCGTCGTCCGGCCGATCGTTGACACACCCGTCACCGCGATGCCGGAATCCGCAGGCGGTTCTGTCGATCGTGCCCTGAGCCCGGCGATAGAGGTAAACCTGCCGCTGGCACCTGTTGATTATCTGAAGAAATACGGCATCGACGCCGCTGTTGATGGCGAAGTCTGGCGTGTTGCGTCTGTCGCCGCCGGCAGCCCCGCCGCCGCCGCCGGCCTCAAGAGCGGCGATGTGATCGAATCCATCGGCGGCCGCAAACCCGCCACCAACCCCACATTCCAACACTCCTCCGGCCCGATGGCCCTCGTCCTCCGCGACGAAGGATCGTTTCGTATCATTACCATCGACTAGTTTTGATAAGCCGTTTAGCCGCGAGGGCGATTGGCTGGCGGATCTTTCGAGACGGTTGAAGAACAATTAGGACCGGACGATAGTTTATTCGACGTTGTTGATCGACTTTCCAAAAAGTCGTAGTGAATAAGTCCCATTCAATCGTGCTGACATCATAGGACATGGAATGCGTCCTGTTGGACACGACCCATGTACGGCAGTTCGCGCCGCATGTCCTCTTAATCTTGAGCCGCGAACAACAGGACATATACCAGGAACAAGAGGACGAGACACAGGATCACCAAATCCGTTCCGTATAACCGATGAAAAAACCGGCCGTTCAACAGAACATGCTCCGCGTCCTGTAGGAAATGGCATTTTTCCTGTAGGACATGAGTCTTGTCCTAAAGGAAACGGTTGGCGATCAAGAGAACAGAACTCTCGTCCTAAAGGACATAGCTCGCGATCACTAGGACATGGCTCACGATCAACCGGACATGAGCCTTGAACTGCGCGATTCTCCCGTTGGCGCCCAGAAACTTTGTTGGAACGAATTGGAATACGCACTCCTACTCTGCTAAGAGACAGCCGCCCTCCTTTTCCCCACAAAATCCCAAACAACCCATCGCCGTCCGCCTCGCCGCGTCATCGTACTAAACGACGACGTGGCGGGACTCGGTTTCGCGGCAACGCCCTGATTGAAAACATGCTGCGCGGCTCCTAACGCGCAGCTCCCCACCCCAAATCAGATGTTCTCCCGCCGCCCATATCTCTGATATCGTTGAAGCCACTCAGTCTGGTAGGCTTCCGATCGTAATAGGAGTTAAAAGAACCGCTCAAGGAGCACGTTTGAAGAGAGGAGGAGAATGAATGAAGATCAGAACAATCATGCTATCGTTCTTTCCGCACGGATCAGCTAGCTTCGCGCCTATTTCCGCGGGGGTGGGGAATCGCCGACTTGGGAGTCTTGGACGTCGGTGGTGAATTTTTTGTAGTTTGAGGAGCGGATGACCTGGTTGATATTGATGCCTTTGACCAGGAGGAGGCGGACGGAGAGGTTGATGTCGGCGCGGGCGGGGAGCCAGATCTCGTCGTTGACGCGTTGCTGGTCGAGGGTGAAGCTGGCGCCTTTGCGAAGTTTTGCGAGCAGGCCGCCGCCGACGTTAAAGCTGTCGGCGAGGTAGGCTTCGAGCCGCGCGACTTGTTTGTCCTGCTCGTCGATCCACATGACGCCGGCGGTCTTGCCAAAGAATTTAAGCACGCTTTTGGCGTTCTTGTAATCGAAGGCGGGGTTGGGTTCGAAATCGAAAACGATCACTTCGCGGCCGCGAAAGCGTTCGCGACGCGGGTTGATGAGACGCGATGCGCGCATGACCTCGGCGATGGAAACGCGGCTGCCATCGTCGGAAGCGGGCCGGCCGCTCGCCTCGCGCGC
>JACDAK010000178.1 GCA_013695495.1 Blastocatellia bacterium
ATCTACACCGAGGGAATGCCCGGCCGTGCTCAGCAGATCGCCGTTGACGCGGCTGGTGAAATATTCGAATTTTCAGCCGAGACGTTTTTTCAGGGTAATCGATATCTGATCGACACGCTGGTCGAGACCGCTTTGGGTGACCATCGCGGGGGGACGGCGTGGGATCTTTACTCGGGTGTGGGGCTGTTTACGCTGCCGCTCGCGCGGCGGTTTGAGCGTGTCGTCGCGGTCGAGGAATATGCGCCTTCGGTGAAGTTCGCGAAGCGCAATGCTCACAATGCGGGCCTCGCGAACATCGCATTTGAAGAGCAGTCGGTGCGTCACTTTCTTCGAGAGGCGCCGGCGGACTCAGCCGGGATCGATCTCGTGCTGCTGGACCCGCCGCGGTTCGGAACGGAGAAAGACACGATGGAGAATCTTATTCGGATGCAGCCGGCGCACGTTGCGTATGTGGCATGTGAACCGTCGGTGCTCGCACGAGACCTGAAGCGCTTTGATGCGGCGGGTTTTCAGATCGAATCGATCACCGCGATCGACCTTTTTCCGCAGACCCACCACGTCGAAACCGTTGTGCACCTCAACTCTCCCCGCTAGCGATTAAGCTTTACAGCAGTTCCGTAGGCGAGAATCTCAGACGCCTTCGACATGATCGAACTTGTCGTGAAGCGAAGATTCACCACGGCGTCGGCATCCAGATCGAGAGCGGCGGTCACCATCCGGCTGATCGCATTGTGACGCGCTTCGGTGAACATTTCGGTATAACTTGCGATCTCGCCTCCGATGATCGTTTTGAACCCCGCGAGAATATCTCTCCCGACGTGCTTTGATTGGACGATGTTGCCGGTGACTACGCCGAGTATCTCGGTGATCTCGCGGCCGGGAACTGACGGGGTGGTAGTGTAAATGATGTTTCTTTGCATAGGCTATTGTAGCTTAACGAAACGAGGCGGCGCAGTGTTCCATTCCCGCTGGGAAGTTGTGTAAATAAGGGCTCTAAATTAGACTTTCTTTATGGCTAAAAAGAAATCTGAAGGCGATGGGGAGACCATCGCAGTCAACAAGGGGCTATTCGTTCGATGCCGCTATTGCGGGCAAAAGAATACGGTGAAAGCCGAGTATAAGAACAACTCGGCCAATTGCGGCAAATGTAAGCTGCCGCTTTCGAATGAGCCGCACAAAAAGTTTGCGGATCTGCGGAAGCATGAGTACATTCATCCGTCCGACAGCAAAGCGCTTGCGGCCTTGAAGGCGATCCCGGGAATCGATTCGGCGCTCAAAAAGCTTTTGAGCGTGACGGGCGAATCTGCGATCCGCGTGACTTTCATGGCGAGCGCGGTCAAGGTGACGCCGAAGCAGTGCCCGGACCTTTACGCAAAGCTTCAGATCGCTTGCACGACGCTCGGAGTCGACATGCCGGACCTGTTCATCCAGCAGAATCCGGTCGTAAATGCCTTCACCGGCGGCGTCGAGCACCCGATAATCGTTCTGCATTCTTCGCTGATAGAGCGGCTGAATGAGGAGGAAACGCTCGCTGTGCTGGCGCACGAGGTCGGCCACATTCACGCGGAGCACGTGCTTTATCTGACGGCCGCGCAGCTTATATTGGCGGTCGCGACCATCCCGCTGGCGTCCCTGCCGGTTGCGGTTATCTTCAAGGAAATATTGACCGCGACGATGCGCGGGGCGCTTTTGGCATGGATGCGGCGTGCCGAGCTTTCGTGCGACCGTGCGGCGCTGCTCGTCGTTCAGGACCCGCATGTCGTCGGCCGTACGATGATGAAACTCGCAGGCGGAACCTTCGCTTCAAAGATCGATTACGACCTTTTCCTTGAGCAGGCGCGTGAATTTCAGAAGAATTACGACGAAAACAAGCTTGATAAGTTCTGGGCGGACATCATCAACGCCGGCCTCTCGCACCCTTTCCCCATCTGGCGAGTCTCCGAGATCCTAAAATGGGTTGAAAGCGGCGATTACGAAAAAGTTCTAGCAAATAACTAGGTTTCCGCGTCCCGGCAGGTTTGCAGTGACCCGTTGCAATGTTGCAGTGACCCGTTGCAACGTTGCAGTGACCCATTGCAATGCTGCAATGACTCGCCGCAAAGTTGCGATGACTCGCCGCAGAGTTGCGGAGGGGCTTGCTAATTGATCAGAGTGTAGGAGCGAACCGGATATGATGATCGTTTTTACTGCCGTTGGTGATTCGAAAGAGGCGGGGAGGCTCGCTGAATTGTTGGTGGAAGAGAAACTTGCGGCGTGCGTTCAGATACTTCCGCCGATGACTTCGGTCTATTTTTGGGAGGGGGCGGTGCAGAAAGAGCCGGAGCACTTGCTGCTGATAAAGACGCTGCGCGAGAAATATGAGGCCGTCGAGGCGTTCCTCAACGAACATCACAGCTATGATGTTCCCGAGATCGTCGCCGTCGAGGCCGCCGAGGTGTCAGTCGCTTACGGCAAGTGGCTGACGGACTACATCAACGGCTAGATGGTGGGCGCGACGTTGTCGGTTCCGCAGGTTTTGATGATGAAATCGACTGCATCCTGCGGCGAGTCGGTTAAG
>JACDAK010000187.1 GCA_013695495.1 Blastocatellia bacterium
CGACGAGGATATCCATCTGACGCAGCCGCCCGAGCCGGCGCGCGAGGAGCGCCGCCCCGCGCTCGTCTTCCTGCGCGGCGAGCAACTGGCCGCGCCCATCCCTCTAGAGCGCGACGAGGTGACACTCGGCCGCGCCCTCGAAGCCGACGTCCGCATCAACGACCCCAACGTATCACCGCTCCACGCAAAGATCACAAAGGCAGACAACGATGGGGATGAGGTCTATACCCTCACCGATTTCGGATCGCGCACCGGCACCTTCTTAAACGGTGAACGCGTCGCAAATGCCGTCCTGGCCAGCGGGGACAAGCTCTCCATCGGACAAAACATCCTTCGCTTCGAACTCGTCGACGAGATCGATCGCGAATACCAGCGTCAAATCCACCGCCTCATCTCTCACGACGACCTCACTGGCCTGCTTTCCAGCCGCTCGTTCTTTTTCGAACTCCGCCGCGAAGCCGCTCGCGCGGCCGCCGAGGACCGCTCCTTCTGCGTGATGATGCTGGACGTCGATCATTTCAAAGTGGTCAACGATACCTATGGCCACCTGACCGGCAGCAAAACGCTCGAAGAGATCGGCGGCTGCATTATCAACATCCTTCGCAGTGGCGACGCCGCATCACGCTTCGGCGGCGAAGAATTTGCCGCCTTCCTGCTCGATGCCGACATTGCCCAAGCCCTGGTCGCCGCCGAACGCATTCGTGCAGCGATCGAATCACATGGTTTCAGCATCGTAAGACACGGGCGCCCGGTCGAGACCCATCACGTGACGATCAGCATTGGCATCGCGACGTTTCCCGAAGATTCCCGCGAACCCATCGAACTCGTCGAAAAGGCAGATTCCGCCCTCTACCGGGCAAAACGCGAGGGCCGAAACCGCGTCTGCGCCTATCGCGATGTGTCCGACGATGAGGTCAATCGAGATCTCCCGCCGCGACGCGACTAATTTTGCAACAAACCGCAAGGTTTACCGTGAAAATATAGTTTCCATGTTAGAATTTCAGTTCGGCTGAAGTTCGTTTTTCGACTTTCACAGCGGTTTTATATAGTGATAGCCAAACTAAATTTATCCACTAACCCGTTTCGCAACCGCACAACTCCGTACATCCTGGCCATGCTCCTGCTGGCCTTCGCGGTTGGCGGTGCATTGATCTGCTTTTCTCTGATCTCCAATAATCAAAAAGAGACTGAGATCGTTCGCGGACAGATCGAACAGATGCGTGACGAGGTCACACGTCTAAACGCTGAGGGCCAAAAGGTCCAACAGCAGCTCTCGCCCCAGCAGCGCGAACTTCTCGTCGCTGCACACCGCCTCGTCGCAAATAAAACCTTCGGCTGGTCGCGTCTTTTCGCCGATCTCGAAAGCGTCATCCCCGCCAGCGTCAGTGCCTCGCGCATTTCCGTCGCAAACGTATTCCGCGATGGCGACAGCGTAAAGGCAGAGCTCGATTTCGCTGTACTCAGCCGCGATTATCAGGCCGTCATGTCCATGATCAGCAGCATGAACAACTCCGGCCTCTTCCAGGCTGAGCTTCGCTCGCAAAATCTTCAATCGACCCAGCGGATTACCTATACCGAATTCACCCTTAAATTGATCTACACGCCAGCCGCCGGCTACGCACCCGTCGCCGCAACCGATGTTGCTAGATCTGCCGAAGGAGGTGCCGACTAATGCAGGACAACGAAAACGACAAAACCGGCCTTCCCGAATCCGAGATCCTCAATAACGATTTCGGCTCCAACACAGACGATGCCGTCGTCATTGACGAACCCGATCGCACCGTTCTTCTCACGCGCGACGAAACGCTCGTCATTGAGAAACAGCCCGAAATGCCGATCACTCCGACCAACCGGCCGCGCAGGGTATATCTCGGTATGTGGAGCCCCATCGCGGTAGCCACTGTCGGCGTCGGAATGCTAGCCATCATAGCCGTCGTCATTCTCTATTTCTTCCAGGTCATTCCATCAAAACGTGAACTCGAAAGCCGTCGCGTTGAACGCGATCGCATCGAAGCCGATTTCATTGCCGCAACAGGCAAGTACGGCGATATCACAAGTGTCGAAACTCAGGTAGCAAAACTTATCACTAGCGTCGACGATTTCGAATCCGCCTACCTGCCCGTAAGCTCTCTTGGGCAAACAGCGATCTATCAGCGCATCAACGGCCTCATTGGCGGCTACGGCCTCATAAACACCAACGGGCCAAATTACGCACCGCTCGATATCAACGACGCTGATCAGCCGAACCAATCCGAAAGTGAACGGGGGCGCACTCGTTTCCGCAGCCTCTTCCCCGGCGTCTACATCACAATGACCGTCGAGGGTCCATATCAGAACATTCGCCGCTTCATCCGCGAGATCGAGACCGGCCGCGAATTCGTCATCATCAGTTCCGTCGAACTCGCACCGTCCGAATCTTCCGCCGCTCGTGCACCCGAAACGGCCCAGACCATCGAGCCGCAATTTCAAATGGACCCGCGAATGTCCCAGGGGCCGAATCTTACGTCGCAGCAGCGTGCCCAGATCCAGCAGCAGCTCCAGATCCCAAATCTGACGCCGCAGCAGCGGGCGCAGCTCCTACAGCAGCTTCAGATGCAGCCGCAGCCCCAACAGCAACTGCAGCAGTCTGCTCCGGCAAATCGCGGCACAACGCACGGCCAGATCGTAAGCCTCCGGCTCGAAATGGCATCTTATTTCCGGCGGCCCGGCATGGCAGTCGATCCGGCCGCAAACGGCGGCTTTTAGTCAGCACGCAATGAATATTTTCGAGGGCAAGAGCCCTACAGAAAGAAATAAGATAATCGCAGCGGGCGTTCTCGGCGTGCTCGCCCTCGGTTCGCTCTTCTTTGCGTTCGGACCTTCGCTGCGTGGCGGCACCACCCGCGTAACGGTCACCGCCAGCCCCACACCGAGCCCGGCCCCGCGCGACCGCGAACTCGGCGCTGTCAGAATGCCGTCTCAAGCCGACCAAAATTTCCAGTACGAAAGCACGCCGATCTTCTATCGCCCCGGCAGCTTCATGGCACCCGACCCCGGCCGCAACATCTTTGCGTTCTACGAACCGCCGCTTCCGACTCCCTATGTTCCGACGCCGATCCCGTCGACGCCGTTCCCGACGCCCGTGCCAACGCCTACGCCGCCGTTCCTGCTTGCTTACGTAATGCCGCAGAGCGTCTACGCCGGCTCCCGTGCGTTCCGCATGGAGATCCACGGCGACAAGTTCACGCCCGACGCGCGCGTCTATTTCAGTCAAAGTCCGCTGCCCACGACCTTCATCAGCCCGCAGCGGCTCGCCGTCGAAGTTCCCGCGAATTTCATTGCCACCGAAGGCCCCCGGCAGCTGATCGTGCAAACCCCCGACGGCAGGTCTTATTCAAATCAAATATTCTTTAGCGTCCAGGCGCCGCCGAGGCCCACAATGCAGTACGTAGGCCTCATCGCACGCCGAATGGCTAATAACGATACCGCGTATTTCACCGAACCCGGCCGTCCCGCACCCTACACCGCTCGTCTCAATGACGTCGTCGGCGGTCGCTTTCGTTTGACCAGTATCTCGACCGAATCCGTCGTGCTCCAAGACGTGAACCTCGGCTTTACGCATACGCTCAATCTCCTCCGTCCCGATCCGGCAACGATGCAGAGCACGCTTCCGCCCCCCGGCCGCGGAGGGCAGCAGTTTCCTCAGGGTTTCCCGGCGAATCAGATGCCGCCGCCCCCTGTTCCTCAGGGAGTTCCCGTCACCGTGCCGCGCGTACGGCCAA
>JACDAK010000212.1 GCA_013695495.1 Blastocatellia bacterium
ACGCAAAGACGTGTGACAAACGCAGAATGTTTGAGCGCATATTTTATATTGAAGGGCGGTGACCGGGTGCGGTGCCGCATCGATGAATCTTTATAAGAATTTGAGTCTGAAGGTATTTTACGGTATGTGCGAAAAATTCGCATCTATGGGACGGGTTTCGAAAATCCGGAGAGGTTCGGTATAGAGGTTAACTATATAATTAGTGATTATTATTTCAGAGTGGTGGGAAAGCGATATGCAGGACGAAAAGAAGGTTGACAATCTTGAAGAGCCGGATAAAGCCCGTTGGGCTGAGGATCAGAAGCGGCGTGGGTATTATTACGACGACGCGCACGGGTATGAGGTTTATGAAGAGGATTCAGCCGACGGTGCGTTCGATGTCGACGGAGATGCCTCGCCATTTGCCTTGGTGGAAGCGGATGAGGCTGAGGACGGCACGGGAGATGTGGCCGGCGAGGATGGCGAGCCAGATGTGGATCGGGCGGAGCGTGCCGGTTTGCTGAATGACGAAGCAGATGCTGAGCGGGATGATTACTTGCGAAATGATCGAGATATATAACGGGCTTTTGGTGTCGCCGGTGCCCTGCAGCCCGCCGGTATAGGTGAGTGCGACGGCGACGAAAAGACCCGAGATGCTGAGCACGCGGAGCAGCTGAACGCCGATCTCGACTGCGGCCGGCTCAGTCATACCGAATATAGCGAGCAGCGGCTGCGGGAAGAAGAAAAAGAAGAATCCGGCAAAAAGGGAGCCGGCGAAACCGAACTTTGCAGCCGTGTGAACTCCATTAGTGGAGCGGTCCGGATGCCCGGCCCCGAGGTTTTGACCGGCAACCGAGGCTGCAGCTCCCATTAACCCTACCGAGGTCCATGTAACGAGCGAGAAGAGTTGGCCGTATGAGACGGCGAAAGCGGCCTGGGCAGCGGCGCTTTCGGCGAGCGAGCCGATGAATGCGAGCAAAAGTACGCCGCCGATGTTCATTGCGATGCCTTGGAAACCCGCGGGCAGGCCGAACTTGAACAAAGAACGGATGATCTTCCAATCCGGAGCGTATCCGGCCGTGTTCTGCAGCGAGACGACCCACGTACCAGACCATAGCTTCCAGATGGCGTAAGCGCCGACGATGCCGGCTGCGAGGCACGTCCCCATAGCTGCTCCCGCGGTGCCGAACGAGGGAATCGGACCCAAGCCGCGGATGAGAACCATGTTAAAGATTAGATTAAGCACGGTCATGACGATGCCGAGGGCCATCGGGGTGCGTGCGTCACCGGCGGAACGCAGAGCGCCGCCGAGCATGAAATAGATCATCAGGCCAAGGCTGAAAATGAATGTGATTCGAAGGTAGGGAAGTGCTTCGGCCTGTACGCCTGCCTCGGCATTGACGAGGTCGAGCAGCCACGGCGATGCAAAATAGCCGAGCGGCGCCATGATGCCGACCGAGAGGACGACTGCCGTGACGAACGCTTGATAGACCGTGCGATTGACGCGATCCTCATCGCCGGCACCCGCAAAACGCGCGACGAGCACGCTCATTCCCGTGAAAAGCGACGATATGAAGACGATGACGACGAGGAAGATCTGCCAACTGACGCCGATCGCCGCGTTTGCCTTAAAGCCGACGATGTTGCCAACGAAAATGTGATCGACGATGCCTTGCAGCCCGCCGATAATGTTGGTGAGCATGGTCGGCCATGCGAGTTTCCAGACGGCGCGATGAAGCGGCCCCTCGACGATCGAACGGTCGTAGCGCGATGCTTTGGGCGGAGGTTCCGGTGCAATCTCGTCCGCGGTGGCTGCTGGGCTTTGGTCTGGCATCCTCGTCAAATGCTAACGAACGTAAACTATACCCCACCCGCAGCGAAAGCGTTAAAGGTCGACGAGATCTTGAAGCCGCCGTAAACCATCCGCTTAAAGTTGAAGAGCTGAGCACAGGCGGCCATCCCATCCAGCTCAGAGTCGGACATTATAGCTTTCATCGCTTTGTTGCGGTGCGGTTCTGATTTGAATTCGACGGCGGCGTAAATGACGTTTTCACCAGGCTTGAGTTTTATCGGTTTGGTTTTGCGATCGTGCGGTATTCGCCGGTGACCCAATGTTCCGAGCCGTCCGGTGCGAGCATGCAGAAGCGATAAGCTCCGCCAACCCGAAAGTCGACCTCGCAGAAGGGAAGCGTGAATTCATTAGGCCCCACCAGTTGATCAGGCGCTTTGATTCCGAACACACCTCAAAAACGAGATCGCGAGGAGCGTCTAACGTACGGGGCAGGCGGAGGTCGATATTCTGCACCGGCGCAGGGCCAGTCCATGCTGTCATTGTCACTCAATCGGCTCTTCGGTCAGCCTTGAAGCTTGCGTCAGATGCTCAACTTCCGACGCGCTCAGGGCCCCGGCTTATTCATTTCCTGCCAGAGTTTTTCGGGTTAGCGTGCGCGTCGTCAATTCTTTTAACGACTGCCGACGAGTAAGTCGGGGCACTATCCTATTTAATTCTAACCGTTTCCGCGCTTATGGAAAAACATCAAATCTGAACTACAATTCGAAGGAACGCAAAGCCTAAAGGACGAGTGAAAGGTCGGTGGTTCGAATCCACCCGGGAGCACCAAAAGAGAAAAAGGCCGGAACGGTGGGAGCCGTCCGGCTTTTCTTTCGTGGGAGCGAAGTCTGTGGGAGGTGGTTAACTTAATCGGTCGTCGATGTGTCGATTCAAACTGCAAAGAGAAGATCGTAAGGGGAGCTGATCACTGCCGTTTTCGCGGGGTGCCATTATGGGAGCGATGAATCCGGTGAGAGCCAGGAGCATCAAGTCAACCGCCTAGCGAAAATGACGGTCGTAAAGACGCGACACCTTTGCGAGTGTCGTTAAAGCGGTCGACGGAGGGTTATTTGCTGGATCTTTAAGAAAGCTGGACATTTTATAATCCTTACTGAGTGGAACGGTTGTATCAGCCCCTCTTACGGAAGAGCATAAGTGCAACGGGCGTGCCACAAGCGGTTTTCTGGCTACGTGCCCGTATACACAGGGTATTGGGATTGCGGACCCGGAAGGTAGTAGACATCCCGCCATACGTGGGGAGAATTTCCTCAGACAAAATACCCACCATTTCTGGAAATCGGATTCCCTTACTCGTTTGTTTATAATGAACAGATAAACGAACGATAGGCACAGTGGCGATCTGGAAGTCGCTACAGCATCCGGGAGAGGTCTGCTCGCAATCATAGTTCCTGAAGTTGGGGCCGCATGTCATCTCGTGCGGCCCTCTTTCTATTTTGCTGCTGTTATCGTAGTTTAGACGCTATGCAGAAAGTCCTTACGGCAGCTCAAATCCGAGAGGTTGACCGCCGCACGATCGAGGAGTTTGGGATTCCCTCGATCGTGCTGATGGAAACTGCTGCGCACACTGTCGTTGTCGAGATCAAAGAGCGGCTCGGTCCTGTAATCGCGGGGCGCTCGATCCTGGTTTTATGCGGCAAAGGCAACAACGGCGGCGACGGCGCCGCCATCGCCCGGCTGCTGTGGAAAGACGGGGCGAATGTGGAAGCATTGCTGTTTGGAAGCATCGACGACTCGTCAGAGGATGCAAAGATCAACTTTACGATCATCGAAGCGATCAGCGAAAGCGGCGCGGGGTCGGGCGGTGCGGCGAATCCTTTGCGCTTTACACAGTCTGCGAATGTGACCGAATTCGCATCCTTAGATCTGGGCAAGTTCGACATTTGTGTGGATGCGCTATTCGGTACGGGGTTGACGCAGCCCCTTGCCGGCGAATTCCAGCAGATCATAGATGGCGTAAATTCGGCCGACATGCTAAAGATCTCAGTCGATCTCCCCTCTGGCCTGGATGCCGACCGGACCGCCGCCATCGGCTCCGTCATTAACTCGGATGTGGCCGTCACCTTCACCGCACCGAAGCTCGCGGGCGTGCTGCCGCCAGCTGCCAATCACGTGAGGGAGCTTGTCATTGCGCACATCGGCTCTCCCACAACGCTTATCGACGAGCAAGACTCCCAAGTCTTTGTTACAGAGCGGCAGGACGCCGTGAGTTGGCTCGCAAAGTCTCGGTTCGCGAGCGACTCGTACAAGAACAAGCGTGGGCACGCCCTGATCATCGCGGGCTCGGAGAATTATTCAGGAGCTGCAGTTTTGTGCGGAAATGCGGCGATCCGATCTGGCGTCGGCCTCGTTACGATCGCGACGGCCGAGTCAGGCAAAGAATCTGTCGCGTCGCGTGTTGATCCGGAGGTCATGGTCCGTCCAGTGGCTGAGACAGATTCGCACGCGGTGTCGGCCGAGGCGATCGCAGAGATCGAAAAGTTTATGGATAACGTCGATGCGATCGCGATCGGCAGCGGGTTATCCGCTAGCGACACTTCAACAGGCGAGATGGTCCGGCATTTTGTGAAGCACCGGCGGATGCCGACGATTCTGGATGCGGACGCCCTGACGCTGCTCTCGCCGTTCGAGGACACTCCACAACGTCAGCACGCGCTTATACTTACGCCCCATCAGGGCGAATTCCTAAAGATGCTGGGAACCGACGACCCCGGGACCATCGAGAACCGTGTCGAGGCCGTTCGGAGCTTCGCTCAGAAGCACGGCGTGATCCTCATTCTAAAGGGCGAACGAGCGGTCATTGGCGAACCGGGCGGCCGTGTGGTGATCAACCCGACCGGTAATTCGGGCCTTGGCAAAGCGGGCAATGGCGATACTCTGACCGGAGTCGTAGCGGGATTTGTCGCACAGGGGGCTCAGCTCGGCATTGATGTTTTTGATACCGTCGTCGCCGCGGTCTATATCGCCGGCGCCGCAGGTGACCTGGCAGAATCGAAGTTTGGAAAACGGGTCATGACCGCCTCTGACGTCCGCGACTGCCTTGCCGAAGTGTTTGCAGACCTGGAGCCGGCGGAATGACCGAGACTTTTGAATCACATTCGCCCGAAGCCACGTTCGAGTTCGGCAACAAGCTCGGACAAACGCTCAAAGGCGGCGACATCATTCTGCTTTACGGCGGTTTAGGCGCGGGCAAAACGCTGCTGACGAAGGGCATTTTGAGCGCGTTGGACTTTGATATTGATGAGGTAACAAGCCCCAGTTTTACGTTAGTGAACGTCTACAAAACGCCGAAGTTTAACGTGCATCATATCGACCTCTGGCGGATCAGCGATGACAGCGATGCTGCGTTTGCAGTGGGGCTTGACGAGATCGTGGATGACGAAATCTCGGTCACTATAATTGAATGGGCCGAAAAGCTCGGTGGTTATAAGCTTCCCGGAAGGATGATCACGGTCGAGCTATCGGGTGATGGCGATGAACCGAGGATGATCGTTTATAATCGTTCCGCGTAACACAAATTTAACACGGAGCCGCAGTTTGGTGGGCTATAATGGTCCTACACCGTTATGGACCACAGCGACGAAACACAGGTGAAACAACCCGTCATTTCCAACGCGGATGCCGTCTCGGCACGGGTCGCGCCCGACGGCCGCAAGGCATTCAATCGCGAGCTGAGCTGGCTCGAATTTAACCGGCGCGTCCTGGATGAGGCGATGGACGAAAGCCTGCCGGTCCTCGAACGGCTCAAGTTTCTCGCAATATTCTCGACGAATCTCGACGAGTTCTTTATGATCCGGGTGTCCGGCCTTAAAGAGCAGATCGAGGAGGGCGTCGCCGAACTGTCGCCGGACGGCATGACCGCCGCCGAGCAGCTTCGCGAGATAGGCAAACGTCTTAGGCCGATGCTGAAAAAGCAGGCGTCCTACCTAAAAGAGACCGTGCTCCCCGCATTAAGCGAGGCGAGTATATCGATCGAGCCATACAGTTCGCTAAATGTTAAAGACAAAAAGCGGCTCGAAAAATATTTCCGCGATAATCTTTTTCCGATACTCACGCCGCAGGCGGTCGATTCGAGCCATCCCTTTCCTTATATTTCGAATTTGAGCGTTAACCTCGGCCTCTTTATCGAACCTGTCAGACAGGCTACGCAAAAGAATCTCAAGCATCTCTTCCGCCAAAAGCGTTTTGCGCGGATCAAGCTTCCGCCGACCGTGCCGCGTCTGATCCCGATAAGTGTAAAGGCACAGCGGTTCGCATTACTCGAAGAGGTCATCGCGGCAAACGCTGCTGATCTTTTCCCAAATATGAAAACCGGGGAAGGTTTTCTGTTCCGGGTTACGCGAGATGCTGATATAGAGCTTCGTGAAGACGAAGCCGGCGACCTGATGCGCACTCTCGAGGTAGAGCTTCGCCGCCGCAGATTTCGTTTTCCGGTGCGGCTTGAGGTTTCGGCGGATATGCCCGACAAGATGCTCAAGTATCTTACGACGGGCATCGGCATTGATGAGACGGACGTATATCGCATCGACGGTTTCGTGGATATACCTGATCTCATGCAGCTCTATTCGCTTGACCGCCCGCTGCTTAAAGATAAGCCGATCCCGGTCGTCTATCCGTCCGTATTCTCGGATAAATCGATCTTTGACGTGATCAAGCGCCAAGACGTGCTGCTTCATCACCCTTACCACTCGTTCTCGGTGGTCAGCGATTTCATTGCCGCTGCTGCGAATGACAAGGACGTGCAGGCGATAAAGATGTGCCTTTATCGCACGGGGCCGGATTCGCCGATCGTGCGTTCGCTTATCAGGGCGAGCCAGCAGGGTAAACAGGTTACAGCCCTTGTCGAGTTAAAGGCGCGTTTTGACGAAGAGAACAATATTGAATGGGCGCGGAGGCTAGAGAACGAGGGCGTTCATGTCGTTTACGGCATTCATTCGCTCAAAACGCATAGCAAGGTTCTGCTTGTCGTACGGCGCGAGCGGGAAAAGCTGGCACGCTACGTTCACATCGGGACAGGGAATTACAATCCGTCAACCGCAAAGCTTTATACGGACATCGGCCTGCTAACTACGGATGAGGATATCTGCGTAGATGTTACAAACTTGTTCAACTTTCTAACTGGCTATTCGCAGCAGGACGATTATCGCAAGCTGCTGGTTGCTCCGCTCAACCTGCGTGAACAATCGGTCAAACTCATACGCCGCGAAATAGCGAACAAGAAAGCCGGACGAATTGCTCGCATCATAGTCAAGATCAATAGCCTCACAGACGATGAGATAATCGATGAACTTTATGCGGCGTCGGAAGCCGGCGTTGAGATAGACCTGATCGTGCGGGGTATATGTTCGCTGCGGCCGGGCGTAAAGGGAATGTCAGAGAACATCCGAGTGAGGTCAATCGTCGGAAGATTCTTGGAGCACAGCCGCGTTTTCTATTTTGCGAACGGGGGAAAGCCTGAGGACGAAGAGGTCTATATCAGCAGCGCAGACTGGATGCATCGGAACCTGGACCGTCGGGTGGAGGTTGCGGTTCCGATCCGCGATGAAGAGATCAAGCGATATGCGATCGACGATCTGTTCGGAACTTATCTGAAAGATAATTGTAACGCACGAGTACTACGGCCCGACGGGACTTATAAGAAGGTTTCAGCCGGGTCGAGTACTCGATTTGACTCGCAAATGTTCTTCGTTGGGAAAGATATTGCCGGTTAGGCACGCTTAACCTTTTCGAAACGGGCTTCCATAACGCCGTCGACTTCCTTGCCGTATTTCATCGTCAGCCGCGGATAGCCTCTGATCTCAGCTTCAAGGTCGCCTGCTTCGAGCATCGCTTCGGTCTTCAATATCTCGTCCATCGGGCCTTCGATCTCCATATAGCGGCCGAACGGAAGCTCGTCGAGGACGACCTCGCACTCGCCGAGGTGCCAAACCTTTCGGTGCTTTTCGTAAACGACTGACAGCTTGTAACCGAGCTTGCCGATGATCGCTTCGGTCTCGTCAACATCCGAGACAATAGTTTCGAATTCGATCTTTTGCTTAAATTGCGAGTCGCCGGGAATGCGTTCTTTATAGGTGAGATAGGTCTTGTCGGCGACCCTGCGAATCCGAAGTACGGCACCTCGCTCATCGAGGATGCCGCCGCGATGGAGGTAGTTCTCTTCGAACCGCTCGCTTGAGAAAACCGCTCCTACCTTGGCCAGCCGATCGTTAAGTTCAACGAGGCTGCGTTTATCAAGGCGATATTTCTTTTCCGTTTCGATTGCCATAATGGGGAAAGCAGCGCCGTTTACGCATCGCCCGATGTGTTAATACTAGATAATCAGCCCGCCATGAGCAACCCATTGAGCAAAGTCGGGTGCTTGACTAGATCGCGAGACTGTCGGATACTTTACGAAAAGGTCAGGATTAGCAAAGCCGGCCAGATTTCAACGGAAAAAAGAGGAATAATTTATGCCATATCCAGAAATAATGATCCACGGAATGCGTGCCGAACTGGCCCAGCTGGGAATCGAAGAAACTAAAACGCCCGATGCGGTGGTTGACGCTGTGAAAGGAACCGACGGTACCGTAATGGTAGTCGTCAACTCCGTATGCGGATGCGCAGCAGGCGGGGTTCGTCCCGGCATCGCGATGGCGCTGGCGAATTCGCCGGCAAAGCCCGATAAGGCGATAACGGTGTTTGCAGGAGCGGACATCGACGCGACCGACACTGCACGTGAGATGTTCACAGGCTATGCACCCTCGTCACCTTCGATAGCTTTCATCAAGAAGGGAGAGCTCGTGAAAATGTTCGAACGCAAGGACCTCGAGGGCCGTCCGCCGCAGGTAATAGCTCAATCGCTTATCGAAGCGTTTGACGAGCATTGCACAAAGAGCGAACCGGCTTCGGTTTAACACGCCGCAGAATTTGATTGCGGAAAGGGCACGCTGAAGGCTAAGATTTAGTTGGGCGTGCCCTTTCTCTCGCTGTCCCCGCGCGATGTCAATAAGCCAACGACGACACATACGTCGCCGGATGCCTGGCGGCGTGGGACGAGCATTCTTACACCGGGGATGAGCTGCGGCTGGAGGTTGAGTTGCCAAACAAGAATCTTCTGCCGCTGAGTTCTAAGGTCATTTACCGCTTTAACAAGACCGGCGTCGGCATCAGGTTCACAGATATTCGCAGTTCGAGCAGCGGATGCTTTCGGGCGTGATCGCTCATCAGATGGAAACGCTTGACATGCCCATGGCGGTGAGCCCGTTCGATCAGCCCGAAACCTTCGGGGCCCCCAGCGAACGCGAAGAGCAGCAGGACGATGTGATGTCTAGCGAGTCGTAAGCTCTGCTATTCCCGCGGGCGTCATGCTCCCGATCTTTTCTGCGGGAATTCCCGTAAGCTCTTCTACCTCGTCTTCGGTGAATGTTCCGCATCCCAAACCATTTTTCCAAAAATCGATCAACCCTCTGACCGACGCGGCATCGTCAAAGACGGTGCCTGTGAGGTGCGCCTTCGTTGCGCGGTCGATGAAACCTCTCAGACGCTTCGCATTTTCCTTTGCCGAGCCCAGATAGAAAGCGTAGTTGGCTGCGTAGCGTGCCGGCAGTTGATTCGGGTGCAGGTCCCAGCTTTGATAAAAGCCTTCGCCGATAGACGCCGTGACGTTTCGAAAATGCACGGCCCAGCCTCCATGAATGGATCGCCGGTTCTCGTCGATCTGCTCAGCGGTCAGCTTTGGGCCTTTGTGCAGTACAACTGGGAGCGTCGTCGTGACCGAATCCGCAACGCGAACACCGAGCGGTGCGAACGCGAGCAGCATCATCTGCCGGGCCAGCGTGCATGCCGGGTGGCGGATGCCCTGATGAGCTGCGGGAATGCCGAGTGCAGAGGTGAAATCGAACGCGCCAAAATGTGCCGAGCGGATACGGCCCTTTTGTGAAGACGCGATGCGCCGCAGGTTGAACTCGCCCTTGTCGCTGAACAGCGCTTCGGGAGTCTCGATAACAACCTCGATCCCTATCGAGCCTGATGCAAGCTTCCACTTCTTTTCGAACCGCTTCAGTCGGTCCGCGAGGTCTTTCACCTCGCGTCGGTCGGTGACCTTTGGCAGCGTGACGACAAAATTATCAGGCACCCGGCCGGATGACGCTTCGAGCAGCGTCGACAGAAATATTTCGAGAGTCCGGACGGCCCGTCCATAGGTTTCGGGAGCGAATGACTTAATCCGGAAGCCGGAGAACGCGGTGATCGAACCGTCGTCCATCGCTTTGGCGAGCTCCTTTGCCGCCCGCTCTGCGTCGGTATCCTCCTCATCATTGGGGCGGAACCCGTACCCGTCCTCAAAATCGATGCGGAAATCTTCGATCGGCTCGGACTCCAACTTCTCACGCGTGCGCTGATACACCCGCCAAGCGAATGCAGTAGAGCTGTCGTCTTTCTGGTGCGAAAGCTTACGCTCTAATCTCGCGATCTGCTTCGCGTCGGTCGGCAGGTGTTCGCTTTCGGGTAAACCGACGGCAGCAGCGAATTGAGCAAAGTCCGGCGCGAATTCAGCGAAGGCTGCACCGGCGATCTGGCCGAGCTTCGCCGCGGTCCCGGCGTTGTAACGATCCGCGCCGCCATAGAGCACATGCACCGGGTGACGCACAGCCTTTTCCGGCTTCGTCGTTCGCCTCGCTTTCGGCTGCTTTACGATAAGCTGAACGCCCTCGTCACCGTCCGTAAGAATTACTTTCGCCATAGATCAAAATATCTCCTCAAGGGCCTCTTCCAGATTTCGAACCCCAACAACTCGGATGCCGAGAAGTTTTTCCAAACCCTTTTTGTTCGACTCGGGGATAATGAGTTTCTTGAAGCCCAGCGTTTGAGCTTCGCGTGCGCGGGATTGGGCCTGCAGGACCCCGCGGATCTCGCCCGTCAAACCGATCTCGCCAAATACGGCAGTGTCCGGAGCGATCGGGAGGTTCTTAAAGCTCGAAGCGATCGCCGCAGCCACACCAAGGTCCGCCGCCGGCTCGTCGACCTCAAGCCCGCCCGCGATGTTAATGAAAACGTCGTCGCCCGCAAGTTGCAGCCCGAGCCGCTTTTCGAGAACCGCGATCAGCAGCGATGTGCGATTATAGTCAAACCCCTGAGCCATACGTCGGCCGGAGGCCGATTTCGTTGTGCTGACGAGCGCCTGCACCTCGACCAGCATCGGCCGAGTGCCTTCCATACAAACCGTAACCACAGACCCACTCGCGCCCTCGGGCCGCTCCTGCAGGAACATTTCTGAAGGGTTCAAGACCGGGACGAGTCCCGCGTTGGTCATCTCAAACACGCCGATCTCGTTCGCCGCCCCGAATCGATTTTTGGTCGCCCGGATGATGCGGTGGTTATGGTGTCGGTCGCCTTCGAAATATAGGACGGTATCGACGATGTGTTCTAGCGTTTTCGGGCCTGCTATCGAACCTTCTTTCGTCACGTGGCCCGTAAGGAATACCGGCGTCCCGGTCTGTTTTGCAAGCAGCATAAAGTGGCCCGAAACGTCGCGGACCTGCGAAACGCTTCCGGGCGCCGATTCGATCTTCTCGTTGAAGATGGTCTGTATCGAATCCACGATCACAAAATGCGGCCGCATTTTTTCGACCTCATTCAAGATAGATTGAAGGTTAGTTTCCGGAAGTATAAAGACGTTAGCGGCGTTGATCCCAAGCCGCTCCCCCCGCATCTTGATCTGCCGCTCGGATTCCTCGCCGGAAACGTAAAGCACCTTGCGCCCGTCGCGACTAAGACGCTCAGCCATCTGCAGCACGATTGTAGATTTGCCGATCCCCGGTGCGCCGCCGATCAGCACGAGCGAACCCGCAACGATCCCACCGCCGAGCACCCGGTCAAACTCTTCGATCCCCGAATTTATGCGGTCGTCGTCGTCAACCTCCACGTCCTG
>JACDAK010000222.1 GCA_013695495.1 Blastocatellia bacterium
GGCTAGTAGCGGGACGGACACAAGGATTCCAAGAAAAAGGTGAAGTTGATAAACAGCTTTTTTCATAAAACACTACTAGCTTGCCGCGTTTGTTCTGCATCCCCCACGCTTTCTGCAAAGCCCGCTCTTCGGAGGGCGTAAAGACATCTCCGTCTTCACCTTTACGTTTTCTGGCGGCTCTGGACTTAGGTGTTTTAGGTGTTTTAGGTTTAGTTGTAGTTTTTTTGGCTGCCATTTAATCATCCTCCTCCTTCCAGAGCCCCTCACGGATTCCTTGACGTTTCCACGCCGCTGCTAAATCCTCCTCTTCTTCTTCGCTAAATACGTCTGTATATGCAGGCCGACCACTTTCTTTATACTCCCTTTCGTGCCGTGCATACTTCTCAGCCACTGCTTTTTGCAATTCTTCTTCTGTCATTGGCATATGTTTATATCCTCCTTACTCTTCTTGCCGCCCTCGCCGCCGCTCTTTCGCGGGTTGTCGAACGGTCACCCTTAATTCTCTGCGTCCTTACCACTCTGCCCTGTCCTACTGGACGAGCCTCTCGTTCTGTGAAATAGTCGTTCAGGAATTTAACTTGTTTAGAGCCACGCCCTAAATCAAATGTACCATTAAACGTTGACCCATTCTCTTTCCACCATTCTGCTCCGCCTTTCATTCTATGTAAGTCGTTCAAGTCCTTAGCCCCCTTAAACCGAGCAGGCAGCGGCCTGCCGATAGCCCCATTGAACCCTAGCTTCGCCCAAGTCGTATATCCGTTAAAGGTGTCCCCTTTAGCACCTGCCGCAGTTACTGTAAGCTCCTTGACCCCCAAACGTCTAGCGTTTGACACTTGATTCTGAATTACCATTGCGGCAATTTTGTTGCCCTGATATGCAATTGCACGTGTAAAATTCCCCGCCAACTATGCTAATCTATGCCTGATACTATGAGCAATCAACCGACCGTGTCTGATATGTTCCGCCGTGCGCTAGAAATGCGTGCGGCCGACCCACAGGGTTCGCTATCCGATCTCAAGTCAAAGATCGTAAGCGAATTCAAGAGCGGCAGTTTTCCGTCCGCCGCATTCCTGACCATACCCGAGTATGACAACATAGCCCCGGAAGAAGACTGGACGGCGGGTTTGCCGATCGTACTTCGCGGCATACAGAACGAGGACTGGGGTGACGTCGCGCACGGCATCGTCATAAGCCTTGAACAGGTCGAGAATTACCCCAAACAGTCGGGCCGTGAGGATGACCCTACGAAGAATTGGCGCGACCGCCGCCGTCGCATCGCGGAAACCGAAGATCAGGTGTTCGACAAGTGGCTGCCGGAAGACCTGATGGCCGTCGCCGAACGAAATGTGAAAAGCTGATCAGACCTCGATTACGAGACCGTCGCTCGCTTCGATAATTGCACATCGGGGCGAGTGATTTTTTATTTGCTCAGCGAAATCAACCTCGTCCCATTCCGGGTAAAGGTGCGTCAGCACCGCACGTCGCGGTTCAGCCTTGCCTATCAAGAACATCGCCTCATCGAGCTGGATGTGAATATCGGTTGGCTTATCGGCCACAAATGAACACTCGATCAGAAGAAGATCGACGCGTCGTGCAAAAGATGCGATCACGTCCGTGAAGCCGGTGTCTGCCGTAAAAACGAACGTTTTGTCGTCCGCGGAACGAAGGTGCAGTCCGAGGCTTGCTTCTGTGTGCGGCGTCTTCATTGCCGTCGCGTGCAGGCCGACTATTTCTATATTCTCGAGTGGCTCAACTTCTCTAATTTCTAGAGGGAACGGCTGTTCAAAAAGCTTGTATTCGCCCGCGTCGCTAACCTTTTGAAGCAAATCTTTGAGGCCCTTTGGTCCGAAGATCGTCAGAGTCTTTGTTCGTCCCTGCGTCTCGGGAGCATGTTTCGTCCCGAAAAGAAATGCGGGTAGGCCCGCGAAATGGTCCAGATGAAAGTGCGAGATCCAAATCGCATCCAGTTCACCCCAATTCAAACCCTCCTGCGCCATTCGGTGCGGAACCGACGCTGCACAATCCAGTAGGATCGTTCCGCCGGGGGTCTCGAGCCAATACCCCGAACTGCTTCGCTTAGGATGAAAGACCGACGTACCTGATCCAAGAATGGTGAGTTTCATTCCGATAGTCTAGCAAATGCCCCGAATCAGCTTATGTGCTAGATTTTAGTTAATGCAAACGATAGACGTTTTGGCGGTCTTTGCCCATCCGGACGATGTTGAACTGACAGTCGGCGGAACGCTGTTGAAGCTAAAGTCACTTGGATATGCAACTGGTGTTGTGGATGTCACGCGCGGTGAGATGGGGACGCGCGGAACAGTTGAGGGGCGTGCTGAGGAGGCTCGCGCCGCGGCCGAAATACTCGGACTTTCGGTGCGCGAAAATCTCGAACTTCCCGACGGACACGTTTTTGCAGACGACGCATCGCGTGCCAAGCTTGTACAGACGCTCCGCAGGCTCAAGCCCAAACTTCTGCTAACGCATCAGGACGGGGACCCACACCCGGACCATGATCATATTGCGCAGCTAGTGCGGGAATCGTGCCGACTGTCGAGCATGAAGAACTACGATGCCGCAACAGGCGACGAAAAAATACCGGTCCCGCGGGTCGCTTATAACGTTTTTTCGCGTCGAGTTCAGCCGTCGTTCATCGTCGACATATCTGAGCACCTCCAAGCAAAGATGGATGCGATCAGGGCCCACAGTTCGCAGTTTTATGATCCCAATTCGACAGAACCCGAGACTCGACTGACTGATAAACGCTTTCTCGACGAATTAGAAAACCGATCGCGATATTTTGGATCGCTGATCGGCGTTGAGGCGGGTGAGCCCTTCTTTGTTCGTGAGGCGTTGAACGTAGAGGATCCGGTCGAGCTTCTATCGCGTCCGATGAACATTTATTCGTAACTATGACCGACGTTGCACCGGAACAGGTCGAGATCCAGAAAAAGCGTCGCTTGATCGAGCGCCTTGCCGAGCGTCTTGCCGACCGCGAAGAGGAGATGGCGCATCTGCGTGGGGACTTGGAACGTTTCGAGGTCCGCTACACAATGGAGGTGGGCTGCCTTTATGCGCGACAGGACGAGGTCGACGCGCTCGTCGCGGAAGAAGAGCTTAAGCTCGTGCCGGACGATGAAGAGATAAAGAAGAAGGTCGAAGAACTCCGCCGGCTTGCGGACGAATCTGCTGCCCGGACCAAATCAGCGGAAGAACGTGATGCCGAACAATGGGAGCCTACGCCCGAGGCCAAACGAACATATCACGACCTCGCACGGGTAATACACCCCGACTTGGCTATCGAAGAAGGCGAAAAGGCGCGTCGTCATACGCTGATGGCGGAGCTCAACGAAGCTTATTCGTCAGGCGACCAGATCAAGCTTAACAAGCTAGCGGCGAACATGCGGATGAGCCCGGAAATGATCATGGGCGACTCGCCCGGCGATGCATTGGTCCGTGCCGTTCGGCAGATCTACCAGGTCCGTAAGCGACTGATCGAACTCAAGGCCGAAAAGTCGGCAGCGGAAGCTTCTGAGCTCTTCGATCTTTTCAACAAGGTCGAAGCGGAATCCGCAGCGGGCCGCGACTTGCTCCGCCACATGGCTGAGCGGGCAAAAACCCATATCCTCAAGACGGAGCGGCGTCTCGAAAACTTGCAGAACGTCAACCGATCAGCAGAGCAATACGTGAAAGAAAAGTTCGATATGGACATCGCGGATTTCCGATGACCCTTTGGTAGTTTGAACACGCGAGCAACTTCAGCTAAGTTAAAACCTCACCTGCGCGTTACGAAATGAAATTTCTCGCCAGCCAAGTTTCCTATTTCCTGAACGACAGCCAGAGCCGTCAAAATATAGGTGCCCTCGCCAAGTACCTCGCGTTTTTGGGGGCGGTTGTAACGCTGTACTCCGTGATGTTCCACTTCATAATGGGATATTCCGAGGGGCGCTATTTTTCGTGGATCACTGGCTTCTATTGGACGCTTACTGTGATGACGACTCTCGGCTTTGGCGACATCACGTTTGAGAGTGACCTCGGGCGAGCATTCAGCGTTCTAGTTTTGATCTCGGGTGTGTTCCTTTTGCTCGTAATGCTCCCGTTCGCATTCATAAGGTATTTCTATGCGCCGTGGCTAGAAGCTCAGATCCACGCTGAAAGTCCGCGTTCTGTGCCGCCGGATGTTAGTGATCACGTAATCATCTGCACCTACGACACGATCGCACCTAACCTCATTAAGCGGCTTGATCACTCCGGGATCGCATATTATGTGATCGAACCTGACCCTGCGAAATCGGCTCAGTTGTTCCGCAAGGGAGTGTCGGTCGTCAACGGCAAGATCGACAGCCGCATCACCTATGAGCGCATGCGGGCGAAAGAGGCCCGGATGGTTTTCGCCAATTGCGAGGATACGGCAAACACCAATATCACGCTGACAGTCCGCGAAGTTGCGCCGCATGTGCCGATCGCCGCCATCGCGGCGGACGAGGACTCGATCGATATTCTCGAACTTAGCGGCGCAACGCATGTGCTTCCGCTCAAACAGCGGCTCGGTGAACACTTGGCGCATCGCATTAACGCCGGGGGCGAACGCACGCACGTAATCGGAAAACTAGAGGATTGGCGCGTGATCGAATTTACGGTTCAGGATACTAAGCTTGCGGGAAAGAAGATCCGCGATACGCGAATTCGAGAGAAAACAGGAGTAAATATCATCGGCGTTTGGGAACGCGGCCGTTTGATTCCTGCAGCTGATCCGAATGCTCGCTTATCTGATTTTAGCGTGCCCCTCGGAGTCGGAACCGTTGAACAGATAGAAAGCCTCGAGAAATTACTGAAAACAGACAAGCCGGCGTCGAAATCAGTTTTGATACTCGGAGGCGGAAAGGTCGGCAGGGCCGCGGCGCAGACCTTGAAGCAAGAAAATATCACTGTCTATATGGTCGAGCGAGAACCGCTACGGCAGGAGAATATAGGCGCCGTTCCGGATCGACTGACGATCGGCGACGCCGCGGACCGCGACACGCTGATGAAAGGCGGTTTGATGGAATCGTCGATCGTGATCGTCTCGACTAACGACGATGCGGTGAACATCTACCTTTCGGTATATTGCCGACGGCTTAACCCGAATGTTCGCATCATCAGCCGCATCACCCACGACCGCAACATTGAGGCCATTCACCGCGCCGGGGCCGACTTCGTTCTTAGTTACGCGCCCCTCGGTGCCGAGTCTGTCCTTTCACTTATTCAGGGACGGGATCCTGTCGTGATGGGTGAGGGGGTGGAGTTTTTCACGGTACCGGTACCGCGGGCGCTTTCCGGCAAGACGCTTCGGGATAGCCGCATCGGCGAGATGACAGGCCTTATCGTGCTAGACATCATGGCAGCGGGCGATACCATCGCTAACCCGCCGCCGGAGTTTGTCTTTCCGCGAAACTCTCAGATGCACGTGCTGGGGACTGCCGAACAGCTTCACGATTTCAAGAAGTTCTTTTCCTGATAAATTACAGAGCGATTCCGGCGGCATAACCAGAGGCCCATGCCCACTGAAAATTGTAGCCGCCGAGCCAGCCGGTAACGTCAACGATCTCGCCGATGAAATAGAGTCCAGATGCCTTTTTAGCTTCCATCGTTTGCGACGACAACTCATCGGTCGAAACGCCGCCACGGGTCACTTCTGCCTTATCCCAACCTTCAGTGCCTTTAAACCGGACGCTCCAGTTGTGGACGAGCGCCGCTGCATCTTCGATCTCTCGCCCCGACATCTCGCGCATCTGTTTCTGAGGAAGCCCAAGTTTTGGCATCGACTCAGCTAATCGGTCGGGAAGGGTGCGTTTCAAGAAGTTGTCGATGCGCTGGCGGCTATTTGGGTCGTCCCGTATCAGATCTCGCAGGTTGTGGGCAGGGCTCAGATCGATAATTATCGGCTCGCCACGGCGCCAATAATTGGACGCCTGCAGTATCGCGGGCCCGGATAGTCCCCGATGTGTGAAGAGAATATTCTCGCGAAACTCTCGTCCGTCCGCGGTCACCCGCGAGTCGACCGAAATTCCCGCTAGCTTTCCCAAGCCGCGATCTTCACTGAAGATCAAGGGCACGAGCGACGGTTCGGGCGCGACGATCGCGAGACCAAATTGGCGTGCGATCTTATAGCCGATGTCTGTGGCTCCGATCTTCGGAAACGAAAGCCCTCCGGTCGCTACGACCAAGTTTGCCGAACGGAATGTTCCGCGCGAAGAACTCACGACAAACTCAGCAGCTGCTTTCGCGACGCTGTTGACGCTGCACCCTGTTTCGATTCGTACTCTGGCTGACTTGCACTCGGCTAGGAGCATATCAACGATTTGCTGCGACCGTTGGCGGCAAAAAAGCTGGCCGAGCTTTTTCTCGTAGAATTCTATCTTGTGATGTTTGACGAGGTCGATGAAATGCTGAGGGATATATCTGGCGAGTGCCGACTTAGCGAAGTGCGGATTCTGCGATACGAAATTCTCAGCAGTCGTGTGGATATTTGTGAAATTACACCGCCCGCCGCCTGAGATTATTATCTTCCGTCCGACCGAGGCATTATGTTCTAGCACTGCCACTCGACGTCCGCGTTTGCCGGCTTCTATAGCACAGAAGAGCCCTGCGGCTCCGCCCCCGATAATCACGGCGTCAAATCGCATCAGGGCAGATAACGCTCATGAATGATGTTGGCGTGATGCTTCACGTGGCCCGCCATTATATATGCCAGGGCCCGCACAGACACCGCTGCTTCACTTGCCGTACCCATCTGCTGCCAGCCGACGTCGTCGAGTCGGCCAAACGTGATCAAATTCGAACGTCTGAGCAGTTCGAACTCGGCGAGAAGGTCATTCACGCTCAATTCATTTGCTCGGGCTGCCGACACGTAACTGTCCTGGTCGAATGACGCGAGCGGCGTTGCGTCGCCGCGTGCGATGCGAAAGGCTCGGTAGCCGAAAACGCGTTCCCCGTCGTTGATGTGAAGGAGTAGTTCCTTCAGGCTCCACTTTCCTTCGGCGTAGCCGAAATTTGCATGGACGTCATCTACTGAGGCCAGAAGCGATCGAAGTTCGGCAGGTTGCGTTTTCAGAACATTAAGCACATCGGTGCCGTCTATTTGTGAGACGTATCCCGAGTAGAACGGAGCGAACTCTGAGTTTTCGGGTCGGTTCATATGCTGTATAGTAACAGAACCGCAGAAATTCTCTATTTGATGACGAAGCTGTTTACTTGGCACGCTTTGACGGATTTCGGCGGACCTTTGTTATACGAAACAAGCAATAAAAAGTGGGAGAAAATATGAAAAAATCCTTGCTGTCGTTGGTTCTAATTAGCGCGGTGGCGTTCGTCGTTGTCAGCACCTCAACGCACGCGGGTGACCTTGAATTCGCTGAGCGGTTCGGTTCAACCCAGGTGATCGGAGAATCCGGCACCTATAGCTTTGACCGTGCCCATACGTTCATTGGGTTCCGGATCAAGCACCTGGGGCTCATCGATGTACCGGGATATTTTCGCGATTTTACGGGCACGATCAACTACGACGCAAAAGAACCTGCGAAATCGTCGGTCCAATTTACTGCAAAGATGACTAGTGTTGATACCGGCGTTGCCGGGCGCGACAATCATCTTCGAACGGCGGATTTCTTCGAGGTCGAGAAATATCCGGAAATGACTTTTAAGAGCACGAAAGTCGAGAAGGCGGGTGAGAACTGGAACGTTACCGGCGACCTCACGATGAAGGGTGTGACGAGATCCGTTAGTCTTCCGTTCCAGCTCACCGGGTTTCTCCCGGGTAACGAACGGCAGGGTATGCGTATGGGGGTCACCGCGGAAACGATCATTAACCGCCGCGATTTCGACGTGACTTACGGAAATGATTTGCCGGGCGGCGTACCCGTGATCGGTAACGACGTTACTGTTTGGCTCCAGATCGAAGCCTTAAAGCAACGCGAGGAGCCCGCCGCCACGCAATAAACGAGCTCACTTGGAAAGATCTGCGACCTCGTCAAACGACAGGTCGCAGATCTCGTACTGCTCCCAGTCCGCATGGTCGAAATGCCACCACTCTCGCGGGTTGACGATAAACCCTTCCGCTTCCATCGACTCGCGTAGCAGATCGCGGTTCGCTGTCTCTTGCGCGGTTCCGCCGAGATAATCAGGCGAAGCCCGTTCTGTAAACTCGTCATATCCAGAAGGCATCGGAAGGAGATCGCCGGACGAAAGGTCGAAGAGGCTCAGGTCGACGGCGCATCCACGATTGTGCTTTGAACCCCGTTGGGGGTCTGCTACAAATTTCCGCTGCTCATCGTTCGTCACTTCCCAGAACAGCTTTGTTATCGTCCACGGCCGGTAACCATCGAACAGGGCTAAGCCGAGCCTCTGAGCATTCAGTTTACGGTGTGCTGCGACTACTGCTTCTGCCGCCACCGGCTGCAAAAAGACGCGGGCCGCAGGATAAACGATGCGGCCCATAAAGTTGCCGTTTGTGGCATAACGAACATCGAGTTTGATCGTTGAATCTAGCTGCGTGATCTCAATCATCTACACGATTCTACGGTTGATCTTCCTCGATTGGCGAATCGTCATCGTCAAGAATAATGACCTCGGAGCCGAACTTTTGATAATCGCGGAACCTGATGACATTGCGAGTTTCAAAATTCCGGCCGCTTTCCCGGAATGTCAGCCTTACGTCCGAAAGCAGCGGTAGAAGATAATCTTCTTCGCTGATCGATGTCCAGTCATAATCGATCACACGTTTCGCGGAAGTTATAGGGAATCCCTCGGGAATTTCGGTGGCTTCGCTTTCGATCCTCAGCACGCGATGGTTTTCGCGGTCTATCCACACTCGGCCGCGCATGCCGGTGATCGCAGAGGATCGTCCCGAGTTGCCGTATGCGATCTGCTGCTTTGCCTTATCCCGGTCGACTGCGTAATCAAACATCACTGCCGGCCGCTCGCGGATAAGTGCGGTATCGACCACGTTGAATAAGGTGTCACTTTCGGGTTTGAAAATAGTTGCAAGTACCGTGACGAATTCGCCGGTCGAGCTTGTTCCGCCGAATTCTTCGTAGCTCCGCTTAACCTCGGGGGCGGGCTGAATTATGCCGTTGACCGAGAGCACACGGTAATCTTCTTGTCCGGATGCCCGGTAGCTGACCGCGACGACGAGCCTATCAAGATTTCGAAAGTTGTTTGTGCCCGCAAATGCTTGTGATCGCTGTATCTGCTGCTTTACGACAAAGTCCGGCATTTCACCCACGGCTTCGAGGGTCTTAGCACGAGCTTTTGCGATGAGTTCGTCCGCTTCGGCTTTCGACGGCGGTTTCGCTGCCGAAGGGTTCTGTCGGCGTCGGTCTGCTTCTTCCAAAGCTTGTCGAAGATCCGCGTCATTGCGAGCCTTGGTTCGCGTTAGCGAGCGGATGCCTGCCGTTAGCTCAAAATTGATTCCGCGGCGGCGTAACGCTTCTACGATCGAATCCTTTTCGCCGAAGTTGGTATCCAGGGAGTAAAGCATTTTCACGTACTCCTGCTGAGAAAGCGGAGCATCCTGAGCGAAAGCGGCAGTGGCGAAGATGAAGAGGAGTAAAATCCGTGCGGTTTTCATTAACATTAAAGATGCCCCCGGCGAAGCCTCAGTTGGCTTTATGCTCGCCCTGGCTAGTAAAGAAAAAGGCGGAGATCGCTCCCCGCCGTACAGATAAGATAAAGATGATGAAGTTAATTAACCCATTCTTCGTCGTAATTTAACTGCCAGTGTCGAGTTACCCATTCCTGAGCCGCGGTCATCGCTGTCGATTTCCACTTCTTGAGGTTTTCAGCCACTGAAAGAGCCGCCAGCGGTTTGCTCGGGTCCCTTTCAACTCTTATCACCTGCGTCGGAACGTCGATGATGGTCTTATTCTCCTCCAGAATTCTCAAACGGACGCGACTGCCGACCGGAGGCAGAACCTCGAGATTAACGAGTGCCGTGGTTTCACCGATGTTTTCGGTTGTCCCATCAACACTAATTTTTTCTCCAGTCGACTCATCCACCCAGCTTGCACGTATAGGCATATTTGCCAAGATCCGATGATGCATCGGAGTCTTATATGATGAAGTAGCGTATTCAATTTGCGCCATTTAGCTTCCCCCTTTTTCTGTTTTCGACTTACCTACCCTTTGTTCAATCCTCATTCGAAGAATGACCAATCAATCTAGGGCATTCTTACGAGAATGTCAAGTATATTATATACACTCCTAAACACTTATGTTTCAACTACTTAGTCAGGTGTGCGCATCAGTCGGTTACTCCGCTCGACTCGCGGTGGCTCCAAC
>JACDAK010000072.1 GCA_013695495.1 Blastocatellia bacterium
ACGAGCCAGCCGCACAGAGCGAGGCTGCGGAAAGCGACGCAACTCCCGAGGTAGCGGCGGAAGAGGTGATGGCTGAGACGTCGGATACGGAAGCAGTCGCCGCGGGGGGGATCGTAGCTGAATCGGAAGCCTTTGCGAACGCAGAGATAACCCCCGAAAACCCTGAAGCTGAAAGCACTGCGGCCGCTTCGGCCGATGAACCCGCGGAAGAGTCGGAAAAGACTTCTGCTTGATCGCATGTCAGCCCGCCGCCCACGGGCCGAATTGGAGGTAAGACCTAGATGACTAAAGCTGATTTGGTTGAAAGAGTGGCGGCCGAGGCTGAAATTACGAAGAAGGACGCTGAACAATTGGTTGAGTTGGTTTTTGAAAGCATCATTAACAGCTTGAATGCGGGCGAAAAGATCGAGCTGCGGGGTTTCGGGAGTTTCCGCGTTCGAGAGCGAAATGCACGCAAGGGCCGCAACCCGAAAACCGGAGTAGCTGTCGAGATCCCGGCAAAGCGTGTAGCCTACTTCAAACCTGGGAAGGATCTAAAAGAGCTGATCAACGAACCGTAGCACCTGCCAATTCTATTCAATAGCAGAAAACCTGTCTCATGTGGCAGTTTTTTTTTTCGCCTTTATGCTGTAAACACGTTTATCTGTTCTTGCGCCGTACAGCGGGCTCGATGGTCCGGTCGATCGCTTCATCCTCGATCTCGCCGCCTTTACTAATAGGAATATCCGCCGGATTATTGTATCGGAGCCCGCGCTCCTCACTATCCATTTCCGCCGGCACCGCCTTGTACTGTCCCGAATTCGGCGGAACATAACCCGGATAGTCCACCCTCGAATGATAAATGGCCACAAGCGAACGTATCATCGACTCACGTATCTGGGTCAATTCCCTTAGCGTTAGATCGCATTCATCGAGCTGGTCGTCGCTTAGTATTGCGTCGATGATCTTCGTCACAATGAAGCGAATATTTTCGGGATTTGGTTCAGCCAACGACCTTGCGGCCGCCTCGCAGCTGTCTGCGATCATCATTATCGCGGCTTCGCGGAACTGCGGCTTAGGGCCGGGGTAGCGAAAGTCGTTCTCCGAAATCTCTTCGTCCTCGCGTGCTTCAGCCTGTGCCCTCTTCAAGAAGTAGTGCAGGGTACGTGTTCCGTGGTGCTGCGGGATGAAATCAATTATCCGCTGGGGCAGGCCCATCTCTTTCGCGAGCTTCACGCCGTAAGTCACGTGACTGATGATGATCTTCGCACTTTGAGAAGGCTTTAGCTTGTCATGCGGATTCCGGCCCATCTGGTTCTCAACGAAATGCTCAGGAGCGGCAGATTTACCGATGTCATGATAGAGCGATCCGATTCGTGCGAGCAGCGAATTACCGCCTACAACGCGGCAAGCTTCTTCCGCAAGCTGGCCGACCGCATGAGAATGCTGATTCGTGCCCGGCGCTCGAAGGGCAAGCTGGCCTAGAACCGGCAGATCAGCATTAGAAAGCTCGAGCAGCTTTACGTCGGTCAAAACCCCGAATAGGGATTCGCACAGCGGCAGGAACACCGCGGTCACCGCTGCGGTAATAACACCGCTTGCCAGTCCGCATGCGATCGCCAGAAGTATCGTGTTGAGAATGAACGGCTGCTGTGTGTAAGCAATGATTGCAATGGCGATCAAGGCGCTTGAAAGGCCGACAAGGATTCCGGCGATGGTGACGGTCTGCCGATTGCGATACCGACCGATGCCGTAAACGGCGACGGACGAAGCGATGGCGGCGTATACTGCAAATTCAAGTCCCCTTGGTGCTAAAAAGCCTGCGAGAAGAGCGCTGAAGATCCCGAGAAAGAGTGCCGTTCTGCGGTCCGCAAGCAGCGTCATCAGCAGGCTGCCAAACGCGAACGGGGTGGCGAATGCCCAGAGACTCGGATCATTTAACGGCGCATCAACGTTTTGCGAGGCGGTAAAGTCTGCAAGGCGAAAAAAGATGGCCATTATCACGGTCTGAACCAGAACGATGAATCCGAAGAGACCGAAAGTCTTCTGCTCCGAAAGAGCCAAACGCGGAACGATGCCTCGGTGCTGAATGAACTTCCAAGCCGACCAATAAAGCGCCGTGATGAGAACCAAGAGCCCCAGGAACCGATTAAGCTGGCGGGTTGACGAGCTATAGTTGCGAATGGCCGTTACATGCAGAAGCACGCCCGGCGTAATAATGTCGCCTTGATCCACTACTTTCTGGCCGCGCTTTAGTGAGACAGTTATCGGCTGAACACTGTCTATAAGCGCCTTACGGTCGCTCTCTGTGGCAGCTGCATCATAGATGATGCTGGGCTGGATCAAAGGCGACACCGCCGCGATGAATGCGTCGCGTTCCCTTTCAGAAAGGCTGCGTATTTGGTTTAGGCCGTCACCTAGCCGCGCTCGAACCTCAGATAACGCCGACATCGTTGCGATCGGGTTCTGAACCACACGCGACTCAGTGGGACGCTGCCGGTCGATTATCAACACCTCATTGCCGAGATACTGCCGCTCTTGATCGCCGTAAATGTAGCCAGTCGCGTTTTCTCGCAAAATGCGAGTCACCGCATCAATTTCGTTTGCGGTAAACGCCCGTTCCGCGAATACGCGTCCGACACCATCTCCGCCGGCGCCCGTCCAGTCGGGGCCTTCCGAGGCATCCGGGTTCCGATTGGTATTACCTGCTACCCTCCTCCGCTGCAGATTTTCCCAAGCCGAACGAAATCCGAGAACCGCCTCTTCGGCTCGCTGCGGTTCGTAAGAAAATGTCGGCCGGACGACATCTGCCGCAGATGCTCTGATCGCCTCGGTACCCGCTTCGTCCTCGAAATAAATATCTGCCGGCGAGATAATGGTTTCGCGGGCGATGTCACCCTCCTTGTACTCGATATCGGAAGCTCCCCGCCAGAGAGGGTTGTGGATCAAGAGCGTGGTGAAAAAACAAAGAAGGCCGAAGCCGATCCAGAAACGCTGATCGGCGGACAGATTTTCGCCCGGCGCCTTGAAAATCTCCCATAGACGCTGCTGGAACTTGTGACCCGGGGTCTTCAAATCTTGAATTCGTTTGCTCATTTAGCTCGTGCGTCCGAAGACGGCTAGTTTGCTGCGACGGTCTTCAGCACGGCCGCGTCGTCATCCTCGCTCGATTCTTCGAAACTCTCCACCCGCGTCCCAATTCGCTCCACGAGCAGCGAGAGCGTACGGAGTTTGATCGCCGAGATAGCTACAGGATCGCTGCCCTTTTCCGCGCCGATTTGCCGGCCAAGCATCTCCAATTCTTCGGCACTCAACAAATCGGACTTATTGAGGACGATCACCTGTGGTATGTCGTTCAACTCCAGATCAGAGATTATCCGGTCGACCGATTCGATTTGCTGCATTGCCCGGGGATTAGCCGCGTCTACGACATGGACGAGAAGGTCGCTATCTGCCATCTCCTCAAGTGTCGCTCGGAAGGCGGCCATCAGATCCGCGGGCAGGTCTCGGATAAAGCCCACAGTATCGTTGATGATAACCTCTTGATCTTGCGGAAGCCTCAGACGCCTCGAAGTGGGATCCAGCGTAGCAAACATCTGCTTCTCGGCATACACCTTTGACTGGGTCAAAGAGTTGAGTAGAGTCGATTTACCGGCGTTAGTATATCCCACAAGCGAGATTATAGGCAGATTCTTTTGCATGCGCGACTTGCGGCGCTCCTGTCGTTGGCCTCGGAGGCTTTCGACTTGCTTTTCGAGTTGAGTGATTTTGTCGCGAACGCGGCGGCGATCTGTTTCGAGTTTCGTTTCACCCGGGCCGCGGCCGCCGATGCCGCCGGCGAGACGCGAGAATGCTGAGTTTTTCCCCATTACGAGACGCGGCAGCAGATATTTTAACTGAGCAAGTTCGACCTGCAGTTTGCCCTCGCGGGACTGGGCACGCTGGGCAAAGATGTCGAGAATAAGCTGGGGCCGGTCGATGACCTTGAGGTCGGTCGCCTCGGAAAGCGAGCGGACCTGGGTCGGCGAAAGCTCGGTGTCGAATACGATCAGGTCGGCTCCGAGCTGCATCGAGCGGATGAGAAGGTCATCGAGCTTACCGCGGCCGAGAACCGTTTTGGGATCGATCTTAGGGCGACGCTGGATAATCTTGTCGAGCACAACGACGCCGGCCGAAAGCGCGAGTTCGGAAAGCTCCGCCATTGATTCTTCCGCTTCGTCGATGTAGCCGGTGGTGACGCCGACGAGGATCACGCGGTCGCGGTCTGTACGTCGGGTCCGCGCGGTGCGGCGGACGCGGGCCATTTCGTCTTCGAGCGACGTGATCAGCGAGCCGAAATCTGTGTCGAGCTGCGATGGGATCGCGGGGTCGAGAAACGCGTATGCATCGCCGGTACCGTTTTCGCCGGTGTTGTCGGCGGTGTCGGCAGCGTCGCTGGTGGTCGGCAGCAGATGGGCGGAATGGACGAGGCCGGGCAGTCCGGTGCGGTCATCAACGTGAACGATGGACATTAGGTCGAGTCGCAGGAGAGCGAGGTCAGTGAGGTCGTCGCGCGTGAGGCCTTCGTTCTTAAGACGCGTGTGAACGCAGCGGAGGCCGCGGAACCGGTCAGTGGACACGCGGGAGCGACCGAAGTCGGGCATCTCAATTCCCTTCGCGGTGCCGACCATTACGTATTCGACCTGGCCCTTTCGGTTTAGGAGCACGCCGACCTGGCGGCCGGTCTCGAACGAGAGTTCGCTCATCTGCCGCGCGAGCTCGGGCGAGACGATCTGATCTTTAGGCACGCGGCGGGTTGAGAGCCGCTCGATACGCTTTAATTGATTGTGTTTGAGGCCCTGTGTAAAGCCTGTAACGCTGCTGATAATCGGTTCCTCCGTAGCTGTATTATAACAAACGGATGGTAAAGTCAGCAGACGCGGCGAACGGAGGTGGAACCCGCCCGCTAACTCAGGTGGTTCTGACTTGTTGTTTGCACGGGGTTGGGAATTTCGTCATAATTTTGTGAACAATGCAAAATGCACTTACCCCAAACGCGAGCTACAGCCTCACTCTGCGCGTCAAGATACATAACAAGCCTGGGAAGCTAGGTGAAATAACGACTGCCATAGGGCGTGCTGGCGGGGATATCGAGGGGATTGATATTGTCAGCGTCGGCAAGGATTTTTTGATTCGTGATTTTACCGTCAATGCGGCGAGCGAGACGCATGATGTCGAGATCGTGGGGTCGCTTTCGAATATTGATGGGGTCGAGGTTCTGCATGTTTCGGACAGGACGTTTTTGATGCATCTGGGCGGGAAGATCGAGATCACCTCGAAGATGCAGTTGAAGACGCGGTCAGACCTTTCGATGGCGTATACGCCGGGTGTGGCTCGGGTATGCACAGCGATCGCGGAAGATCCAGAGAAGGTCTTTAACCTGACCATCAAGAAGAATACGGTGGCGGTGGTTTCGGACGGGACGGCCGTGTTGGGCTTGGGGGATATCGGGCCAGCGGCGGCGATGCCTGTGATGGAGGGCAAGTGCCAACTCTTCAAAGAGTTTGGGGGGGTTGATGCGTTCCCGATATGTATTGATACGAAGGACCCGCATGAGATCGTACAGACGATCAAGCGCATATCCGTCGCGTTTGGGGGGATCAATCTTGAGGATATTTCGGCGCCAAGATGTTTCGAGATCGAGGAGCGGTTAAAAGAAGAGCTGGATATTCCGGTGTTTCACGATGATCAGCACGGGACGGCGGTGGTGGTGCTTGCGGCGTTGATCAATGCGTTGCAGATCGTTAATAAGAAGATCGAGGACGTGAAGGTCGTTGTGAACGGCATCGGTGCGGCGGGGGTTGCGTGTTCGAAAATAGTAATGTCGGCGGGGGTAAAAACCATCATCGGATGCGACACGACCGGAGCTCTTTACGAGGGCCGTACGGAGAATATGAACTGGGTGAAGGATTGGTATGCGCGGAATACGAATCCGAATAAAGAGACGGGGACGATCAAGGACGTTATCATGGGGGCGGACATTTTCTTGGGGTTGTCGGTTCCGGGAGTGATGGACCGTGCGGACCTGCAGAATATGGCCGCGGATCCGATCATTTTTGCGATGGCGAATCCGGTGTCTGAGATCATGCCGGAGGTTGCTGAGGGGTTGGTTGGGGTTATGGCGACGGGGCGGTCGGATTATCCGAACCAGATCAATAATGTTCTGTGTTTTCCGGGGATTTTTCGGGGGGCGTTGAATTGTCGCGCTTCGCGGATAAATGAGCAGATGAAACTTGCGGCGGCGCATGCGATCGCGGGGATAATCGGGCCGGAGGAGCTTCATCCGGATTACATTATCCCGTCGGTGTTCGACCGACGCGTGGCTGATGAAGTTGCGGCGCGGGTCGAGGATGCGGCGTACGCGACGGGTGTTGCGCGGCGTGACCGGGCGACGTCGGAATCGGAGTTTGGCGAGGCGAGGAATGCCTGAGGATGTTCGAATAGGAACATGCGGGTTCCGGGGGCAGAAGCACGAATATGCGGAACTGCTTTCGTGTGTCGAGATACAGCATACCTTCTATAATCCACCACAAGTAAAGACGCTTGAGAAATGGAGTGCTGAGATGCCGGAGGGTTTTGAGTTTACGCTCAAGGCGTGGCAGTTGATCACCCATGAATCTACGAGCCCGACTTATCGACGGCTGCGGCGAAAGCTGACTGAGAAGGAGGCGGACGAGACAGGATTTTTCAAGCCGACAGAGATCGTCGATGAAGCCTGGCAGGTGACCCGGGACTGTGCGGTGGCGCTTGGGGCACAGACGGTTTTGTTTCAGTGCCCGGCGAAGTTTAAGCAGACGGCTGAGAACTTGGAGAACATTCGGAAGTTCTTTGAGCGGATCGACCGGGGCGGGCTGAACTGCGGCTGGGAGCCGCGCGGGCCGTGGGATGATGAGGTCGTCCGGGAGGTGTGCGAGGAGCTGGACCTGTGGCACGTCGTGGACCCATTCAAGGTTCAGACCGTGACCCCGGAGCGTTGCTATTATCGGCTGCACGGGGTGGTAAGGTGGCGCTATACGTTTGAAGACGGCGAACTCGATGAGCTGGTTTCCCTGTTGCCCGAGCGCGGGCCGTCGTACGTTTTTTTCAATAACATTACGATGACGGAAGACGCGGTGCGGTTTGGGCAGATCCTGAGAGAAGTCAGAGCTTGATTTAATCCGCGAATTTGTAGCCGAAGAAAATGTCGGCGCTAAGTTCAAATCAGATGAAAAAGCACTCGACTTGGTTCGCAAGGCACGCCGGGCAGCACGACGTTTCACACAAATGCTGAAGGCATGGCACGGATGGATTCGGGCTAGACTGAGATCGGACTCGAATTTCCAAATACGTCAATTAAGAAGGCCAAGATTGGCGGCGCGGACGGTGCGAGCGGAACGGCCGTTATGCAGCAGAGCGAAGTATTCGTTGTTAGGAAAGGCGACGGCGAGGCCGGAGAATTCGTAGCCGGAAAAGACGTTGTTTCGGCGGATGGTGGAAGACCATCATCTTGAGGCTTGGTTACGGAACAGAAGAGGTCGCGGTCGCGACGACTGCCCCGGTTCATAAATTTGAGATCAAGTCAGGCGAGAACGGCGAATTCACGACATCCGACGGTAAAAGGGTGGTCGTGAGATCTTTCGTAGGCGGTG
>JACDAK010000249.1 GCA_013695495.1 Blastocatellia bacterium
GTTGGACCTAGGCAGGTGACGGTTGCTCCGGGGACGGTTGCGCGGACCTTTGGCGACGCGGCGGTGAAGACGGGGGCGGCGACGCGTAACCAGGCGGCACCGCTGGATCCGCAGCTGCAGAGATCGAGAATATTGGGCGGGCGTCAGCCGGTCGTGACGATCGAGCCGCAGCAGAAGGAACCGGGCGCGACGCGTCAGGTGCGGACGGGTGCAGTGGAGCGGCCTACGCGGCCTGTGACACCGGTGCAACGCCCTGCGGTGACGCCGCCGGTGCGGCCGACTGCACAGCCGAGAACGGGGCAGAAAGAGGACACGCCGGCAGCAGCGACACCACCATATGCGCCGCCTGCCAGGACAACGCCACCGGTACGGAGCACGCAGCGGCCGGAACCGCCGCCAGTTAAGAGTGATGAACCTACTCGGAGTTCTCCGCCTGCGAGGAGCGAGCCTCCGGTGAGGAGTACGCCGCCAGCTAGGGGTACGCCACCAGCTAGGGGTACGCCACCAGCGAGGAGTGCGCCGCCAGCGAGGAGTACGCCACCGGCCAGGAGTACGCCGCCAGCGAGGAGTTCTGAGCCGAAGCCTTCGCCGTCGCCGGCGCCGGCTAGGGGTGACGGGGCGACGAAGGATGGGTAGTTTAGTTGGGTTCGCGCATCGGAAGAAAGGAGATCGCCCGCATAGACGCTAAGACGCAAAGGAAGAGAAGAAGAGAAGAGGAAAAGAAAAAAAGAAAAAAGAGGCGGTCTGAGTGGCGATCAGACGGCCTCTTTTTGTGAGTATGCGGGACTGCTTCTGGCGGTCGCGCGGTTTATCGGAAAGGGACTACGGATGCGCGGATGAAGATGTCGCGGTCGACGGCGTTCGGGTCGCCGATGACGGCGAAGCGGATGTTGGTCATGTATTTTCGGGCGACGTTGCGGACGGCTTCGGGGGTAACTTTCTCCATACGATCGAGGAAGTCGAAGGAGTTGCGCCAGCCGCCGCCGATGAGTTCGTAGCGGGCGAGTTCGATGACTTGGGCGGCGTTTGTTTCCTGGTTGATGTAATAGTTGGTTAGGAATTGTCCCGCCATTCCTTCGATTATTTCGGAACGGATGGTATCGGTTTTGAGCTGATCTATCTGATCGAGCATTACCTTGACGGCCTGGTTAGCGTCGACGGCTGTGACGTAGATGGACGCGGTGTTAGCGGCTAGGTTGTTGAGCTCGGCATTGGGCGCGTAGGAGAGTTGGCGGCGGATGCGGACCTCTTCGTAGACGAGCTGCTGAAGAATGGTGATGGCGACGCGCATCGCGAAATAGTCAGGGTTACTGAGCGACGGTGCGTTGAAAGCGCCCTGGACGTAGTTGGTCTGGATGGTGCGTTGCGCGATATCGATGGTCGGCTTGCTGAAGTCGATCGCGGGCAAAGGCTTTTCCTGATAGCTGCCGCGGGGGAGCTTGCCGAAGCTTTGTGTGATCTTAGCCTTGAGCTCGTTGGGGTCGATGTCGCCGACGACGACAAGGAGCATCCGGGACGTTTGAAGCAGCGATGCGTGGTAAGCGGCGAGGTCCTTGGGTGTGAAGGCGGCGACAGTCGCGGTGGTGCCGACGACGCTGATCCCGTAAGGATGGCCGGCAAAGAGGATGCGGTCCTGCAGCGAATTGAGGGCGCCGTCGGGGCTCGTTTCTTGTTCGCGGAGGCCCGCGATCATCTGTTGGCGTACGCGTTCGACATCTCCGGGAACGAAAGCGGGGTTGATGACGAGGTCAGTGAAAATGTCCCAGGTGCGGTCGAAATTTGCACGGGTCGCGGCGAGCGAAACGACGCTGTAGTCTTTGGCGGAGCCGGCACCGATGGTGCTGCCGGCAGCTGAGAGCTGGCGGCGTGCCTGCTGGCGCGAGACGTTTTTGCCTGCTTCGAGAGCGGCGTTGAGCGTCAGATTTTCGATCCCGGCATTTTTCTCGTTGATGTTGCGGGCACCGCCGCGGAAGAAGAGCCCTGCGGCGACGGTGGGTGCCGCCGGACGACGCTTGACGAGGACTTTGAGGCCGTTGACGTCGAATTCAGTGACGTGCGCGGCGTGTTCGGCGGCGTTCCAGGTGCGGGGTGCGGTCTGGCCGAACGAGAGCCCCACGAAGGCGATCAGCAATGCGGCAAAAGCTAGCGAGCGAGTAATAAGCTTCATAATCGTAAATTTAGCGGCCGGGGCCGATCAGGTCCGCGTTTGTAAGACCTGCTTTTTCCTTCACCTCGGGCGATACCATTGCAATCGCGACACGCGGTTTGCCGATAATGTAGGTGTTTACGTAACGATTAATGTCGTCGCGTGAGACCGCGCGAAGGCTTTGGTGATAGCCGCGGAAGTATTCAATGCCGGTGGAGGACCACCAGAAGCCGAGGGTGTGTGAATACTCGCTGGGCTTTTCGCGATCGAAGAGATCGTTGGCTTCGAGAATCGTCTTGGAATTTTCGAGTTCTTCGTCGGTGTAGTAGCCGGGCGTGTTGAAGAGTGCGATCTCGGCGTAGGTCGCCTTTAGTGCGGCCTTGGCTTTTTCGGGTGTGGTGATCAGGAAAATGGAGATCGGGCCGACGTTTCGCTGGGTGTAATAGTTGATGGAGGCGGCGGAGGCGAGCCCGCTGTCGACTAAATTACGCTGAAAGCGGTGGTCGGGCTGGGTCAAGATGTATGAGAAAACGTCAGCGGCATAGGTGCCTGCGTCATCTTTACCGATGGAGGGGCCGTGCCAGCCGATCTGGATGAAGACGTTTTGTTCTTCGCTCTGACTTTCTTCGCCGGTGTTCTTTTCGATAACTACGGCTTCGCTCTTGGGGAGCGGGGGGTGTTCGACGAGCGGGAATTCTTTGAACGGGTCGACGGCGCGGGGTTTCCAGTCGCCCATAATGGATTCGACGAGTTTGAATACGTCATCGGGGCGGACGTCACCGGTTACGATGATGGCGGCGTTGTTCGGGTGATAATAGCGTTCCTGAATGAGCCGCATCTTTGCGGTGGTAGCGGCGGCCACGGTTTCACGGGTACCCCCGGGATTTTTTCGCGTCGGGTGCTTGTAGAAAAGCTTGTCGTTGACGGCACGGAAGAGATAGGAGAAAGGGTTTGCTTCGTTGCGGTCGAGTTCGCCGATGACGACGCGTTTTTCATCTTCGAGATCCTGCTGATCAAAACGCGGAAAGCGGACGCCGTGGTTGATCACGCGGACGGCAGTTTCGACGTTAGGGCTCGTGGTTGTGAAGTAGTAATTAACGACCTCTTCGCGGGTGGTGCCGTTGTATGAGATGCCGAGGGTGTCGATGTTGCGGAGGTATGATACGTCGCCGATTTGCGGACGGAGGCGAATGGGTTCGTTGCAGACGGGGTTGCTGCCGCCGCGCAGAATAAGCTGTTCGCACTGGCCGAGCATCGCTGCCATGTTCGGTTTGAAGAACATGTGCTCGTAGAGATGCGAAAGGCCGTTGAGCTCGGGGGGCTCGGTGAACGAGCCGTTGCGGACGGCGAGTTCGACGGTTACGATAGGCACGCTCGCATCAGGGAGGACGATGACCTCGAGACCGTTAGCGAGCTTCTTGTTGACGAAGGGGACCTCGAAGGTCGGGCGCGTTTGGGCTGCTGCTGCGGTTGCTGCGGCTGCCGGGCTAGCGGCTGTTCGATTTTGGGCTAACGCCGTGGACGGCAGAAAGATGGCGAGAAAGAGCAGGCCGATTAACGATCTTTTCACAAAATACTCCGGTTGAAAATGTGACGCTGAAGGCCGTGGGCCGAGCGTTTCGCAAAAAATCGCGGCCTTGCTAAGGACTAGGCCGCCCGTTAATATTTAATCTAACATACGGAGATCAAATATATGGAACGTGACAATTTGATGCACGGAGCACGCACGGCGTTGAATACGAATGAAGAAATTCGTGCGTGGGCAGAGCAGTATTTAAAGGAAAAGACCCGGGCGGAACAGCCCGAGTCTTCGGATGAGGAGTTTGAGAAGTATTGGAAATACCACAAACCCGAGATAATGCATGCGGGGGCGGCGGAGGCGATGCAGGCTTTTAAGCAGCGCGACCGCGAGAATTAGATCATTCCCTTGGCCCTTCGGACGGTACCTCCGGCGGCAGGTCGACGGCCGTGGCCGCTGCATCTTCTCGCACTTGTTTCTCGCTTTTTACATTTTTCATCATTCGGGCGATCGGGATCGCGAGGAGAGCGAGCACGATGGCGGCGGCGATGAGCGAGCCTGCGGTCCATGTGAAGAGGATCGGCATTTGTTCGAGGCGTTCGGGGTCGACGTTGCCGCTGACGAGGCCGCCGATGAGATTGCCGAGGGCGGAAGCCATGAACCAGATGCCCATCATCTGGCCGACGTAGCGTTTAGGCGAGAGCACGGTCATCGAAGCTAGCCCGACCGGGCTTAGGAACAATTCACCTATAGTTTGGAAGAAGTAGCTTGCGACGAGCCACCAGGGGGCGACGCGGGTTCCGGCACCGCCGCTGACGACGATGTTGGCGGCGAAGATCATTACGAGGAAGCCGATGCCGGCGAAGGCGAGGCCGAGCGCGAATTTTATTGGGTAGGAGAGATTTATACCCTTTGAGCCGAGCCGTGTCCACATAATGGCGAAGACGGGGGCGAGGGCGATGATAAAGAGCGAGTTGACGGACTGGAACCAGGTGGCGGGGATGAGCCAGCCGTAGAAGTCGCGGTTGGTAAAGTCGAGCGCGAATAGATTGAGTGATGTTGGTGCCTGTTCGAATGCGGACCAGAAGACGGCGGCGGCGAGGAAGAGGACGACGATGACAATCATCCGTTTTACTTCGTCAGATGTGAGGCCGCCAAAGATGATTACGTAAGCGAAAAAGGCGAATGCGAGGCCGAGGATGACGTAGACCATTGAGTTGCCGATGGCTACGGGGTTGAGGACTATTGTGTTTGTGATGGCGAGGGCAATGACGAGGGCGAGGATGCCGAGGCCGGCGTAGAGAGCGATTGTGGCACGGCTCATCTGAGTGCGTTGCACTTCGGGGTCGGGGTGTTTAGTGGGTTCGACGCCGATGTCGCCCAGGGTTTTGGGGGCGCGGATGGCGAAGACGATGGTGCCGATGAACATGCCAATGCCGGCTGCGCCGAAGCCCCAATGCCAGCCGTAGACTTCGCCGAGGAAGCCGGTGACGAGCTGGCCGGCGAAGGCGCCAATGTTGATGCC
>JACDAK010000267.1 GCA_013695495.1 Blastocatellia bacterium
ACCCTCGGTCAGGATCGCGATCACGATGCCGTCTCGCGCCTTAACCTCGACGATGTTTGAGTGAGTTTTCTCGTAACGCAGCTCGCTGCCCTCGTTACCCGTTTCGCGCGTATTCACCACCACGACGGGCAGCTTCTCGTCGATCAGGGCATTCGGCCCGTGCTTCATTTCACCCGCGGGGTAACCCTCGGCGTGGATGTAGCTGATCTCTTTCAGCTTCAACGCTCCCTCCAGAGCAACGGGAAAGTTGATGCCGCGGCCGAGGTATAAGAAATCCTGCACCCGAAAGAAATCTTTCGTAAGTTCCTCAATCGAATCGGCATCATTCAACAGCTGCTCGATCTTCAGCGGAAGCTCGGCCAGATGCTGCGTAAGCTCCTTTGATTGCTCCGCATCGATTGTTCCGCGAATATCCGCGAGCCGTAGTGCAAAAAGATAAAGCGCTACCATCTGCGACGTGAAAGCTTTCGTGGACGCAACGCCGATCTCGGGGCCCGCGTGCGTAAGGATCGTACCGTCCGCCTCGCGGTGGATCATCGAACCTTGAACGTTACAGATCGCCAGGACCTTGCAGCCCTGTTGCTTTGCTTCGCGCATTGCCGCGATCGTGTCCGCAGTTTCGCCGGACTGCGAAATGACTATAAGCAGATCGGTTTCGCGGAGCACAGGGTCGCGATAACGGAACTCCGACGCGTAATCCACCTCGACCGGTACCCGAGCGAGTCTCTCAAGCATATATTTGCCCGCGAGCCCGGCGTGCCAGGACGTGCCGCACGCTGCGATTTTGATCGACGTCAGCGACCGCAGATCGGCCTCAGAGATGTCCATCTGTTCGAGATACACCTTGCCGGTATCAAGCGACACGCGGCCTTGGACAGTGTCACGCACGGCTCGCGGCTGCTCATATATCTCCTTGAGCATGAAGTGCTTAAATCCGCCCTTCTCCGCCATTATCGGGTCCCATGTGATCCGCTGCTGTTTCGGTTCGACGACATTTCCGTCAAAATCAGTTACGCGGACCGCGTCCTTTGTGAGCACGGCGATCTCGCGGTCACCCAGAAAGAACACATCCCGCGTATGCTGCAGTATCGGCGGTATATCTGACGCAACAAAGAATTCGCCGTCGCCCAACCCGATGACCACAGGCGGGCCCTCGCGAACGGCGATGACCGTGTCAGGTTCGTCCACCGAGATTATCGCGAGGGCAAAAATACCACGCAGTTCTGCCACTGCCTTTTGCACCGCCGCTTCAAGCGTAAGTCCCTCTTTCCCGACATACGCGCCGATCAGATGTGCCACGACCTCAGTGTCGGTCTCGGTATGAAAAGTGTGGCCTTCGTCAGCGAGGCGTTCTTTCAAAGCGAGATAGTTCTCGATGATGCCGTTGTGCACGACGACGATCTTGCCCGATTCGTCGCGATGCGGATGAGCGTTCTCCTCCGTCGGCCGACCGTGCGTCGCCCAGCGAGTATGGCCAATGCCATAGGTCCCGTCGAGCGGATCAAGCCTGATACACTCTTCGAGATTGCGGAGCTTTCCCTCAGCCCGCCGCAGCGAAAGCTCTCGCTTTTCGTCAACGACCGCAATGCCCGCCGAGTCATACCCGCGGTATTCCAGCTTTCTCAAACCGTCGATGATCAACGGCACAACTTGTTTATTTCCTACGTATCCAACAATTCCGCACATAAATTAACTACTAAACTAAACCGAATGATATAACTCGTGAACCACGATCAGTATAGACTCCTCGTCCGATGCTTCGAGGGCCGCCGCACGCAATTCATCGGTGTAAGCATATAGCTCTTCGAAGTGTCTGTCGGGGTCAAAGGGTGCGTCGGCGTAAACCAGATTCATCCTGTCGGTATGCGTCTCACCCGCCGCTCCTTTGTAGATTCCCTTAATATTTTCGATGATCGTACAGCCGCCGAACGTGTGGAGAAACTCCTGTTCAAAGGCTTTCCGCATTCGATCGTAATCAGACCTGGCCAATTCAGGAAGATAGATCTCGATCCTTGTTCTCTTTGACAGCGGCAATGAACTTGTCCCTCCGTTCAGCGAACGACTTCATCCGTGCGAGCGACTCCTCAGATGAGACCTGTTCGGGCGAATCGTTTTTCTTCACGCTCTTCTTTTTGCTCATGAGCCGGAACCCGAGTCGGACTCGAACTTCTTTTTAACCTTAGCCGGCACGCCCGCCACGAGCGAATCTGCCGGCACGTCTTCGATCACGACCGAGCCCGCGGCTGTAACAGCACCGTCACCCACTTTCACGGGGGCAACTAGCATCGTATCCGAACCGATCTTCACATTGTTCCCGATCTCGGTCGGATGCTTGTTCTTGCCATCGTAATTGCACGTGATCGTTCCGGCACCGATATTGGTCTTTTCGCCGATCGTTGCGTCACCGAGATATGTGAGGTGGCTGGCTTTGGAGCCCGCACCAAGTTTCGTGTTCTTAAGTTCCACGAAATTTCCGACCTTCGCGTTCTCCGCCATCACCGCGTGCCCGCGAAGATGGGCCATCGGGCCGACGGTACAGTTGCGTCCGACCTCGGCATTGATCACCAAACAGTTGTCCAGGATCGTGCTGCCGTATCCTATTTTCGAATCTGTTATCCGAGTTCCGGCCCGGATCTCGCAGCCGTCGCCGATCTCGCTCTTACCCTCGATTGTAACGCCGGGATGGATTATAGTGTCGCGTCCGATTCGTGCTTCGCTGCTGATCCTACAATTTTTTGAATCGATAAAGCTGACACCGTAATCGAGCATCATCTTGGAAATCGTTGCGCGGTTTACTATACGCTCGAGGTCCGCCAACTGTACACGATTATTAACACCTTCGATCTCGCGCGATTCGCCGTGTTTATAGATAGCAACGTCCTCGCCCTCTGCCTTCAGCAGTCCCGGGACGTCCGTGAGGTAATATTCGCCCTGTGCGTTCTCGTTCTGCACTTTGCTGAGCGTGGCAAAAAGCTTTTCGGTCTGAAAGCAATAGATGCCGGCGTTGATCTCGTCGATCGAACGCTCGTCGTCGGTCGCGTCTTTTTGTTCAACTATTCGCTCAAACAGTCCTTCATCGCCGCGTACAACACGGCCGTAACCGGACGGATCTTTCAGCTTGACCGTCAAGACTGTGCACGCAGCGCCGCGTCCGCGGTGAGCGTGGTGATGTTGAATTAATGCGGCAAGAGTTTCGGGCCGTACCATCGGCACATCGCCGGACAAAACCAAAAGCGTCGACTCACTGCCCTGCAATAGTTCGCGAGCAGCGTTGACGGCGTCACCAGTGCCGAGCTGCTTATGCTGCCAGACGAACTCCACCTGCTCTTCGTAAAGCTCGGACAGCACGGCAGACTGCACATCTTCACCCTGGTGGCCGACAACAACATATATCTTTTGCGGAGCGAGCGCGGCGGCAGTCCGGCAGACGTGATTTATCAGGGGGCGCCCGTCAAGCTGGTGCAAAACCTTCGCAATCGACGACCGCATACGGGTACCCAAACCCGCCGCCAGTATCAGCACGTCGAGCGGCGTATGTTCACCTTGAGATACACTCATTCCCATCTATGATCCTGAGCAGGGTAGTAAATGTGAATTTACAACATTAAACAGCTTGAGGCGAATTCTGCGAGGCATGCGAGATCTGAAAACACTCCAGCGCGGCAAGTGCCAGCTTGCGAGGATCGTGGCGAACTTTTTCGTGTTTATCGAGAAGTTCAGCGGAAAAAATGCGGGCGCCGCCGGCTTCTCCGTTCAGCTTGCCGGTGATGCCGAGCTGTTCAGAGCCCTCACTTTTGTATTTATCCTGCTGCTCGGTCGTAATGTGCTCGCTGTTGACGATTATGTGGTCGAACCCGAGCTCAGGTGCGTGCTTTCGGATCATATCAAGATGCCCGCCAAGCGACAGCCCACTCGTTTCTCCCGGCTGCGTCATCAGGTTGCAGATAAAGATCGTAACTGCCGACGATCGTGCTATCGCCTCGGCGACGCCATTTACAAGCAGCGGCGGTATCAAGCTCGTGAAAAGCGAGCCCGGCCCGACCGTGATAATGTCGGCTTCTTCGATCCGCTCGATGACCGCCGGCATCGGAATGCAATCCTCAGGTTCAAGAAATAGCCGATCGATGCGGCCGTCTACCTTTCCAACGTTCGTCTCACCTCGGATCACCGTTCCATCAACCAACTTCGCCGCGATACGCACGTCTGCTTCGGTCACTGGATAAATGTGGCCTTTACTCGTCAGAACCTCTGACGAAAGACGCACCGCCTCAGCGAAATCACCCGTGATCTCGGAAAGTGCCGCAAGGAATAGATTGCCGAAACTATGCCCGCCGAGCCCACCGTTCCCGGTGAACCGGTGCCGAAAAAGTTTTGAGAGCAGCTGCGAGTCTTCAGAAAGGGCAACCATGCAATTGCGGATATCGCCGGGCGGCGGCATGTTAAACTCGTCGCGTAGTCGCCCTGAGCTCCCGCCGTCGTCAGAAACCGCAACAACCGCCGACAGATCTTTGATCTTGACGGGCGCGAACTCATCAGCGTTGCCGACGAACTCTTTCAGCCCCGACAGCAGGGTCGCAAGCCCGTTGCCCCCACCTATCGCAACGACATCCACAGTCGCATCGCTATAATTGTAAAAAGCATTTCCCATTGTTCGACTTTAATACGTGAACATGAATCGTGACGTCAGTTCCGAAGCTACCATGCAAATACCTTGCCGCATTGATATTCAGCATACAATGGCAAAGGTGCGTTAAACTTCTGCTAACAGTAAAAAACACTTGTAGTCAGCCCCGCTGTTATGTTAACTTTACTATTGCGGTCAGTCATATTGACCCCCGCCTTCGTCATTCCGACACCTTAGTATCCGTCGCTGAAGTTGCTATCATTTTGACCTCGAATATCACTCAAAATGTCTAATTCGCCCTTTATTCTACAAGAACAAGAATTTCAAAAGCTGAAGACCGTGCTGGCGCGGCTGTGTGTCGAGTGCGCCGCGCGTGTGGTTCTTCTCGTTGATCGGGACGGGCAGACTATCGCATTTCACGGCGACATCCGCGATATGGACACGACCAGCTTTGCGTCGCTGGCCGCCGGCAACGTCGCGGCCACCAGCAGCATGGCAAAGCTTATCGGTGAAGATACCTTCCCTGCCGTGGTTCACGAGGGCGAACGCGAGAGTATTTTCATAAGTGTTATTGGCCGCAGCCTGCTGGTTGTGGTATTTGACGAACGGTCCACGCTCGGACTAGTGAAGCTTCGCACGAAGCGTGCAAGCTATGAGGTCGCGTCGATTCTTGAAGAAGCGATTCGCGGCGAATCAGCCTACGCCATCGCGAATAACGCCGTCTTCGCAGAGATCACCGACGAGGATATTGACAGCCTCTTCAACTAGGCTCCTTATATTAAAACTTCCCCCTGAGTTATGACGTTCATTAACTACGCATCACGTGAGATCAATTGCAAGATCGTTTACTACGGGCCCGGCTTGTGCGGCAAGACGACCAACTTACAGCATATCTACGATTCCACCGCGCCCCAGGCAAAGGGCAAGCTGATCAGCCTCGCGACGGAAACCGACCGCACGCTGTTCTTCGATTTCATGCCGCTCGAGCTGGGCACCGTTCGCGGGTTCAAGACACGCTTTCACCTTTATACCGTTCCCGGACAGGTGTACTACGACGCATCGCGAAAGCTTATTTTGAAGGGAGTCGACGGCGTCGTCTTCGTGGCCGACAGCCAGGAAGAACGAATGGACGCAAATATCGAATCCCTTTATAACCTGGAAGAAAATCTCCAGACGCAGGGCTACGAACTAGACCGTTTGCCGTATGTTCTTCAGCTTAACAAACGCGATCTGCCTAACGTCATCCCCATGGATGACCTCGCTCACGAACTTCGCCGCCAGCAGGAACCCGTGTTCGAAGCGGTCGCGACAAACGGCCTCGGAGTTTTCGATACGCTTAAAGCCGTCGCAAAACAGGTGTTAACCGAGCTGCGGAAAACCTAGTACGTCAACTCATTTTAATTAAATAAGGCGCCGGATCCTGCAATCCGACGCCTTTTTCCTGCCCTAGGCTCGTTGTGGTGCGCACTGTTAGGTCATTCGTCTGCCCCTCTTCGTTGGATTCAACTGCGGGCTACTGAAAACGAAGGTCCACTGCGGGGTATGTGATGTCGTCACGGCGTGGACTGAATTGGCCTGAAAAATTCCCGCCCGTGCGGACCCGCCTGAACAGCGAGCACGTCGCCGTACTCGTTTGCACCGCCCGCCCCGACCGAGCCCGAAAGCTCGATCTCCCGCATACCATTTTCAAATTTTGCTTTTGCCATATAATTGCTCCTATAAATTTTGAGGCGTCTTAAACCGCTCCTCGCAGAAGAAGACGCTTATCCCCGCTAAAAGCGGACAGCCTATAATCGAAAACTATGAAGGATGTGACGGAGTTTTGGGACTTATCGATCCCACTGAGGTTTGGCGGCGAGCAGCCGAATGCCTATGGCGTTGAGCGTGCGAACTCGGAGCCCGTACGCGCCGGCAGCCTTGTGGGCGACACGCGGCTCGGCGGAAGCGTAAATTTTGAGCAGTACACTTTTATCCCGCACTGCAACGGAACGCACACGGAATGCGTCGGCCATCTGACGCACGCGCGGATATCCATTCGCAACTGTCTGAAAGACGTTTTTATGGAAGCTGCGTTGATCTCCGTGGAGCCGGAAACTGATCGCGAAGGCGGCGATCTGCTGATTACGCGCGAGGCGATCGCGAAATGTGTAGCGGCAGCTGATGCAGGTGCGACGGACGCGCTGATCATTCGAACCCGCCCGAACGACGAGTCAAAGCTTACGCGTCAATACGGCACCGAAGCCGACGGAGCCATGCGGATTCCGCCCTACTTCACCACAGACGCAATACGTTCGATCGTCGCCCGCGGCGTGCGCCACCTTTTGTGCGATCTGCCATCGATCGACCGCATATACGACGAAGGCAAGCTCATCAATCACCGGATCTTTTGGAATGTTGAGGAAGGAAGTTTCGAAGTGAACGCGGAAACCCGCATCAACTGCACGATAACGGAACTGATCTACGTGCCGGACCACATCGCGGACGGCCGCTACATGCTCAACCTACAGATCGCGCCGTTCGACTCCGACTGCGCCCCGAGTCGGCCGATCCTGATGCGAAACGAATAGTCGCTATTTGACAGCATTCTCGAGCGCGTCTTTCAGCTCCGAATACTTAAACTCATACCCCGCGTCCTGCAGCCGCTTCGGCACCGCTCGGGTTGAATCGAGCAGCAACGCGTCGCCCATCTCGCCTAGCACGAAATTAACCGCAAACTCCGGCAGCGGCAGGAACGTCGGCCGATAGAGCACGGTACCGAGCGTTTTTGTGAACTCATCATTTCGGACCGGGTTTGGTGCGACGTTGTTGACAGCACCGCGCAGGTTCTCGTTCTCAAGCGCGAAATTAACGACGCCGACCACGTCGTCGAGCGAGATCCAGCTCATCCATTGCTCGCCGCTGCCGATCACACCCCCCACGCCGAACTTGAAAGGGGTGAGCATCGTGCCGAGAGCTCCGCCATCCTTGGATAGAACGATGCCCGAACGAAGCAGCACCGTGCGAATGCCCATGTCCTCTGCACGCCGCGATTCCGCTTCCCATTCCCGCGCGACATCTGAAAGAAATGTATCGCCGGCACCCGATGTTTCGATAAGCTCTTCGTCGGCGCGATCGCCGTAATAGCCGACGGCGGAGGCGGCGATCAGCACCTTGGGCTTCGTCTTAAGTTTCGCAAGTGAGTTGAGCAGCGTCCGCGTTCCGTTTACGCGGCTATCGCGGATCGCCTTTTTCTTTTCGTCGGTCCAGCGAAGGCCGCTTATGCTTTCGCCGGCAAGGTGGATGACCGCATCGAGCCCCTCAAGACGCACAATGTCTTTTTCTTCAAAGCCCTCCTCAGCCGACCATTGAAGGTACTTGTCGTTCTTTGGCTCGCCTCGCGACGCGATCAGAACGTCGTAGCCCTTCTCGTCAAACGAAGCACGCAAAGCGTTGCCGATCAGCCCCGTGGCTCCTGTCATTAAGATCTTCATCTCAGTTCCCCCTTAGATCACGATGAACGAGTTCGACCAGCTGCCGGATCTCGCGGTCGGAAAGCTGCCGCTTGAACGGAAGCATCCCGTTGCCGCCCTCTGCGATCTGATTGTAGATCTGTACCTCGCCTATCGCTTTGAACTCGCCCTGCCGCAAGCTCGGCACCACGGTACCGTCATGCAGCGTTCGGCCTTCGCCTTCCGGCCCGTGGCAGATCGCACAGTTTTGACGATAAAGCGTCGTTTTGTAACCGGGGTCGTTGGCGACCGAATACGCCCTAGGGGCACCGCTCTGACAGGACATCAGCAAAAGCGAACAAAACGCATTAAGAACCGCGAATCGATAAATAACCATTTACGCCTTGCTGATCTCCTCTTTGAGCGCCCGCTTAAATATCTTGCCCGTCGCACCTATCGGCAGGTTGTCGCGAAACTCCACATACCGCGGATACTTATTCGCCGCGAACTGCGTTTTGCACCAATCGATAAAATCAGCATCCGATAGCTGCGCACCTTCTTTCGTTACGATGAACGCTTTCACCTCTTCGCCCATTTTTTCATCGGGGACGCCGATAACGGCACAAAGCGAAACCGCGGGATGCGATATAATCACTTCTTCGAGTTCGCGCGGATAGATGTTATAGCCGCCCCGCAAGATCATATCTTTCTTGCGATCGACTATCGACAAATAGCCTTCGTCGTCGAGAATCCCGATGTCGCCTGTGTGAAACCATCCGTCTTTGAATGCTTCGGCGGTCGCTTCGGGCCGGTTGTAATAGCCCTTCATGATGTTCGTCCCGCGAATCACCACCTCACCACGCTCGCCCGCAGCGACCGGTTTGCCGTCGTCGTCAACGCACCTGACCTCAACGCCGTAGATCGCCTGGCCGACGGTTCCCGGTTTCGAAGGTTTGTCGAAATGGTTGAAACACGCGAGCGGCGATGTTTCGGACAGCCCGTATCCTTCGAGCACGCGTACACCGAATTTCTCTTCGAACGCTTTCATTACCTCGACCGGCATTGGCGCACCACCCGAAGTGCAGACCTCCATGCTCTCTGCCACGCGCGATATGTCGTAGCCGGTTTCTTCGGCATATTTCAGAAGCGCCCAATACATCGTCGGCACGCCGACCCAGAAATTGACTTGCTCTTTGACCATCGTGTCCAGCGTCGATTGCGGTTCGAACCGCGGCAGCAGCACGACCCGGTTGCCGGCATAGATGTTCGTGTTCATCTGCACAGTCTGGCCGGTCGTATGAAACAGCGGCAGCGTAATGAGCACGGTCTTTTGCTTTCCGTCGGTAAAATTCAGCACTGGCAGGTGGATGCTATAAGTCGTAACCGAATTTGACCAAAGGTTAAGGTGCGTCAGCTCTGCACCCTTGGGCTGGCCCGTCGTGCCGGACGTATAAAGGATCGCGCAGGTATCTTCGGGGGCGGTCGGATAGGTTTCGAACTCGTCCGACTGCGGATAGATTATCTGACCGAGCGTCTTATGCCCCTCGATCGGCGAAGCACCCGCGGGGTCTTTCGTCATCACGATCATGTGCTCACACGTGTCGACCTGGTCGAATGCCTCTTTCGTCGAACGGCCCATCGGCAGCTCATCGGTCCCCTCGAAAACGAATACGGCCTTCGCCTCAGAATCCTTCAGCTGATACGCGATCTCGCGTGCTGTGTAGAGAACGCAAACCGGCACGACCGCCGCGCCGGCTTTCATGATGCCGTAATACACGATAGGGAAATAAGGCAGGTTGGGGCAGTTCAGCGCAACCTTGTCGCCGTGGCCGATGCCCATTTGAGTCAAAGCATTCGCGACCTTATTTGCCATCTTATTCAGCTCGGCGTAGGTCATCCGCACATCGTTCCACACGATCGCCTCTTTGGCAGGGCCGAGCTTGGCGTGGTGGTCGAGCATTGAAGCGAGGTTTAACATCGTCACATTTTTGTTCATACTTTGCTGCCTTTAGATGTAGTGATTTATAGAAATGATAAGTGTAACGGCGACTTTTTCATAGTTGCGGCGACCTATCGATCTTCTCGACGCCTTCGATCGTCGTAGTCGAACTCTGCACGGAATGCACCTGCCAGTCTGCCGATGTTTCGGGAAAGTCGCTGCGATAATGGCCGCCCCTCGACTCTTCCCGCCATAGCGCGGCGGTCGCAACCAGCGTCGCGAGCGTGACGAAGTTTCGCGATGACACGCTCAGGTCAGAGGCCGAGATCTGGCCGAACTCGCGCAGAGCACGCTTGAGCGAATCCTTATCGCGCAGGATGCCGACACGTTCCCACATCAGGCGTTTCACACGCTTGCGGACAGCCGTCGCCACTCCGCCGGATGCCTGAGTCCGGCTTTCGTCTGAAAGATCGCTCTCGCTCGTTGCGGTGAGTCCCGCACTATCAGCAGCTGCCGCCTCGCCCGCACGGGCACCGAAAACAAGCCCCTCAAGCAGCGAATTTGACGCAAGCCGATTCGCACCGTGCACGCCCGTGCACGACACCTCGCCGGCGGCATAAAGCCCCGGAACCGTCGTGCGGCCCCAAAGGTCTGTTCGCACGCCGCCCATAAAATAATGCGCAGCGGGCGATACCGGCAGCATGTCTTTAGCGATATCGAGCCCGAAAAAGCCGCAGGTTTCGTAGATCTTCGGGAATCTCTCTTTTAGATAAACGCCGTCAAGTGCCGTCATGTCGATAAATACGTGACGCGACCCGGTGCGGCGCATCTCCGCAACGATCGAACGCGAAACGATGTCGCGCGGCGCAAGTTCGAGCCGTTCATCGTATCGCTCCATGAATCTCTCGCCGTCGATATTCCTGAGCACACCGCCCTCGCCCCGCATCGCCTCCGACAGCAAGAATCGCGGTGCTCCCTTCAAATTAAGCGCGGTCGGATGGAACTGCACGAACTCCATATCCGCGATCTCGGCCCCCGCGAAATACGACATCGCCATTCCGTCCCCGGTCGCCACCGAAGGGTTTGTCGAATGAAGATAAAGCTGACC
>JACDAK010000082.1 GCA_013695495.1 Blastocatellia bacterium
GACTTGTAATGCACGACTGTGCGGGTCAGCGAACTTCAGCCCATATGGGCCAAGAAATAGCAGCAATTTTGGTAGTTGAGAGGTGAATTGAACCGAACAGTAAATCCTTCACCATAATGGCAGTTCCGCGCCATTATGCGGCGTTTGAGCCGACTCTTTGAACCTACAGTTGTTACTCGATTGTCGGAATGTTTTTGAGCAAACATTCCTTAAAGCAAACGGACTATGCCGTTGAGAGTAATGCGGTTTCGCTTCAAAAGTCAAGCTATTGCTATTAACAGTTATTGCTATTAACAGAATTCTCAGCGAACAACTCGGTGCGGCCAGGTCAAATTAAGAGGTTAGACCTTTACGAGGGTGATAAAACGAGCTCGGCCCCGAAAACTCCGGCAGGTTCGCCGGCCTTCGGGGCCTTTGATCATAAATGGTCTATGGGTTTAGAGCGCCCGGCGTTCGATCTGCCGTACGCCCATCAGACGGCCGGGGAACGTACCGAAGCTTTCGAGCTCGATCTGCTCCTCGTTAGTGGCACGGTCGCGTCCGAGACGGATGCGGGCGGCACCGATAAAGGTCCCGTCACCCGAGGCGTTGGGCGAATCGAATACCATTTCCAGAACGCCGAACGGATAATCGAGCGAACGAGCACCCGCGCGGAATTCCCCGAAGCCGAGCCAACGTTCGAAGATGACCATGAGGCGCTGCTGAGTTCCTTCAGTTCGATCGATCGCAGCCACTACACGCGGGCCGAGCCTTCCGCCGAAGCCGACGGTGCCCAGGTCATTGCCGGAGAGTTCGCGCCAAAGTGCGTCATGGCCCTGGTCCCTCAGGATGTCGCGGTAGCGGGCCACCTCCGCTTCGGATGTGCGTCGCTCGAGACGGAGGTCGAAGTTTCGCGAGACCATCTGTGCCCGCGGACCGACCCCAAACGCAACGGCGGTTCCCTGATATCGGTCGAACCGCTGAGCATCAGCACCGACGGCACCAAATACGAAAAGTAGCAGAGTAAGAACTGCCGGTTTGAAATATCTGTTCATCATTATCCCCGTGTAAATCCCAAATAAAAAAGTCACGAAACCGGGCTTCGTGACTTTATGATTGCTATTCGATTTCGATGGGTTGCAAACAATCGCCCCGCGTTACCCTTTTGCTTTTTTGATCTCTTCGACAAGGACGGGGACGGCTTCGAAAAGGTCGCCTACGATGCCGTAGTCGGCGATGTCAAAGATGGGGGCTTCGGCGTCTTTGTTGATGGCGACGATTGTTCCGGCGTTCTTCATGCCGACTATGTGCTGGATGGCTCCGGAGATGCCGAGGGCGATGTAAAGCTTTGGAGCGACCGTTTGGCCGGACGAGCCGATCTGCCGGTCGATGGGCAGCCATTCGCTGTCGCAGATCGGACGCGAAGCGGCGATATCGGCACCGAGGGCCTCGGCAAGCTGTTGGGCAACTGCGATGTTCTCTTGCGATTTGATGCCGCGGCCGATCGCGACTATGATCTCAGATTTAGTAAGGTCGACGGACGCCTTGGCTTCCTGGAACGGCTCGTCGGCGGTCATGCGGACCTCGCCGACCTCAACGTCCATTGCTTCCACGGTTGCGGAGCCTTTCTCGGCGCTGTCACCGCGGAAGGCTCCCGCCTGGAACGTGATGAAATGGGGGGCGTCGCCGCTGACGACCACGTCGGCGTCAAGCTTGCCGAGAAATATGCGTCGTGTCAGGGTGAGTCTGCCGCCTTCCGATGTGTAGCGGATAACGTCGCCTACCAGCTCGCGGCCGAGACGCGTCGCCACCTTGGGTGCGAAGTCGCGGACCTGGTAGGTATGCGACATTATGACGTACTGCGGTGAGGTGGCCTTGATGACCTGCTCCCAGGCGTCGGCGTAGGCATCGGGCGTGTAGGTGCCGAGCTTTTCGTTCTTTGCGACGATGACCTTATCGAGGTCATGGCCGGCGATCTCCTGTGCGAGGGCGCAATCGCCTGAGTACGGGATGACGGCCGAAGCACGCATGCCAAGGTCTTTGCCGATGGCTTGCGCGGCGGCGATCGCCTCGAGCGAGGAGCGGTTCAAGACGCAGTTTTTATGTTCGATAAATACGAGGATCATAAAATTTTTCCCGGTTCGGGCGGTTTACAGAACCCGGACCTCCGTTTTGAGCTTTTCGACGAGTTCTACCGCTCCGGCTTTTGCGTCGCCGTTGCCGAGCATCTGGGTCTGTTTGGTTTTCAGCGGCATATAAACCTTTTCGATCTTCTGAGCTGAACCGAACGACTCGACTGACGGACTGACGTCGCGGATCTCTTTCTTTTTCGCGGCCATGATGCCTTTAAGCGAGGCGTAACGGATCTGCGAGATGCCGGATTGGATCGTGAAAAGCGCCGGGAGCTTATAGGTGAACCACTGATACCAGCCGCTTTCGAGTTCGCGTTTGATGCGGAGACTTTCGCCGAGGCTTTCGCGGTCGACTTCGATCACGATCGTGCCGTGGGGAATGCCCAACAACTCCGCCAGTATGACGCCGGTTTGCCCGTAGCTGGCGTCGTCTGATTGCAGACCCGCAAGCACCAGGGTTGCGTTCTCATCACGGATCGCGTCGGCGATGGAGGAGGCGATCTGGAAGGGCGAGAGCTGTTTGGAATCTTCGACAACTACGTGGATCGCGCGATCGGCACCGCGAGCGAGTGCGTCTTTGATCACGCTTTTAGCACTTGTGGGGCCAAGCGAGCAAACGACGACTTCGCCTTCGCCTTTGGCCTCTTTGAGCCGAAGGGCTTCTTCGAGAGCGAAACCGTCAGATTCGTTCGTCTGATGGGCGACGTCCGCTTCCTTGATCCATTTCTCGTCGCTGCTGATGCGGAGAACGGCATCTTTATTGGCGACCTGCTTCATTAGAACAATGATCTTCATAAGTAGATTTTAGCATATGAATGATGGTTCATTCATTTCTATTTCCGCGATTAGAGGTTACCGGGCGCGGAGCACGACAGAGTTAATCTGCAAACTTCTTGAACAGGAGGCACGCGTTGGTGCCGCCGAAACCGAAGCTGTTTGATAGAACGTAGTTGACCTCGGCGTCACGGGCTACATTCGGCACATAATCAAGATCGCAGTCGGGGTCGGGAACCTCGTAGTTAATTGTCGCGGGCAGCTTTTTTTTGTCGATCGCGAGGACCGAGAAGACTGCCTCGATACCGCCGGCGGCCCCAAGTGCATGGCCGGTCATCGACTTGGTCGAACTGACGGCGACCTTCTCGGCATGATCTCCGAGCAACTTTTTGATGGCGAGCGTTTCAAATTTGTCGTTATATGGCGTGGACGTGCCGTGTGCGTTGATGTAATCGACCTTATTCGGTTCGACGCCGGCGTCATCGAGAGCACGCTTCATGACCCTGATCGCTCCCGACCCGGTCTCATCGGGCATGGTGACGTGAAATGCATCGCCGCTCATTCCGTAGCCGACGATTTCGGCCAGGATATTTGCACCGCGTGCTTTTGCGAACTCGAGCTCTTCAAGGATAAGGATGCCTGCACCTTCGCCGATGACGAAGCCGTCACGCTCGGCGTCAAAGGGACGCGAGGCATGTTGGGGGTCGTCGTTTCGGGTTGAGAGAGCCCGCATGGAAGCGAAGCCGGAGACAGACATCGGGGTGATGGCGCTCTCGGCACCGCCGCAGATCATCGCATCGGCGTCACCGCGTTCGATAAGGCGAAAGCTGTCGCCGATGGCGTGGGCGCCGGCGGAGCATGCAGTTGCGGTGGCGGAGTTTGGTCCTTTTGCACCGTGACGGATGGAGACGTTTCCGGCGGCTAAGTTGACGATCGCGGAAACGATGAAGAACGGCGAAACCCGGTCGGGGCCGGATTTGAGAAGCTTTTCGTGCTCGCGTTCGATCGCCCAGAAATCGCCGATGCCGGAGCTGATGTAGGTTCCGACCATTTCGGAATTGCTGTCGTCGATTACGAGGCCGCTGTTTTTGACCGCTTCATCGGCCGCTGCAATGGCGAAATGAGTAAAGCCGCCCATTCGCCGAGCTTCTTTCTTATCCAAGAAGTCCAGCGGATCGAAGTTCTTTACCTCGCACGCGAATTTTACGGGATACTCGCTGGCGTCAAACCTCTTGATATAGTCCGCGCCGTTGGCGCCGTTCATAAGGGCGTCCCATGTTGACGGAACGTCATTTCCGATGGCGGTTACCAACCCTATCCCGGTTACTACTACTCGACGTCTCATAGTGGATCTAATTTCGCGGGCAAACCTATCGACAGCTTCCAGCGGAACGTTCCGGCCGGAAGCTGTCGTCGAATTCCCTACCTAGCGGCGACTAGCTTTTGTGCTGTTCGACGTAGGCATAGGCGTCGCGAACCGCCTGGATCTTTTCGGCATCTTCATCAGGGATCTCGATGTCGAACTCTTCTTCGAAACGCATGACGAGTTCCACGAGGTCGAGCGAATCTGCTCCGAGGTCCTCAATGAATCGGGCATTTTCGGTAACTTCTGCCTCATCAACACCTAACTCATCAACAATGATCTGTTTGATCTTATCTTGAACTTCTGACATATGTTCTCCTTAAAGCGTATCTTTAGTATTTCTTAAACTTTCTGAATCCTCAACGTTAAAACAACGAACTTCGCGATCGATCTCTTTCATCAAGCCGCACAACACTTTACCTGGGCCAACCTCTACCATTGTGTCTACACCTTTGGCCGTAAGTTGCCGCATCGATTCGAGCCATCGGACGGGCGATGAGACCTGCGAGGTCAATTCCTTTGCAACAACGGACGCGTCGTTATTCACATTCGCATCGACGTTGTGGACGATGGGAAATGCGAAGGGTGCGCAGCTCAGATCTTTCAGATCGTCGGCGAGCCGCTCTTGTGCAGGCATCATCAGCTCGCAATGGAACGGGGCCGAGACGTTCAGCTTGATCGCCCGCTTTGCCCCTCGTTCTTTCAATAACTCACAAGCTGCATCGACAGCGTTAGATGCACCTGCGATCACCACCTGCCCGGGAGAATTGATGTTCGCCGGACTGCAGACGCCTTCAACGTCATTGCAGACCGCTTCGATCACATCGAGTTCCGCTCCGAGAATCGCTGCCATCGCGCCGGTTTCGACGGGTACAGCTTCCTGCATATACCGTCCGCGTTTTCGAACAGTGCGTACGGCGTCGGCGAAGTCGAGAACGCCGGCTGCTACGAGGGCCGAATATTCGCCAAGGCTGTGGCCGGCGACGAAATCCGGAGCGTCAAAGCCGTCAGCGATCATCGCTCTGTAAGCCGCGACGGATGCCGTAAGGATCGCCGGCTGAGTATTCTCAGTCAATTGCAAGTCTTCGGCGTTTCCGGCGAAGCACATCTCAGAAAGCGGAAAGCCGAGGGCGTCATCGGCTTCTTCGAACACGCGTCGAGCGGCCGCAAAATTGTCAAACAGATCCTTTCCCATACCGACGGACTGCGAGCCCTGTCCGGGAAATATGTAAGCGATCTTACCCATCTTCTAAAATTTGAGAACCGTTCCGCCCCAGGTTACTCCGCCGCCGAACGCGGTCAAGAGCACCGTGCTTCCCTCTTTGATCCGGCCGGACTGGATGCACTCGTCCATCGCGATCGGGATGGAGGCGGACGATGTGTTTCCTAGCTCGGCGATGTTCGAATAAACTTTTGTTTCATCTACACCCAGCCGCGACGCAACTGCGTCCGTTATCCGCTGATTTGCCTGGTGAGGGATGACGATATCGACGTCGTCAACGGTAAGGCCCGCTTGCGCGAGCATTTCGGCTGAGATCTCAGCCATCGATCGCACGGCGACCTTGAAGAGCTCATTGCCCTTCATTTTAAAAAAGTGAAGCCCCTCATCTATCGTTTCGTGCGTTGTTCCGAGCTTTGTACCGCCGCCGGGTGCGTAAAGCTGCTCTTCGTAACGACCGTCGGAGCGGATCTTTGTTGCGAGAATGCCCTTCCCTTTCTCAACCGGGCCAAGGACGGCAGCTCCCGCACCGTCGCCGAAGATCACGCAGGTTCCGCGGTCGGTGTAATCGACGTACTTGGTGAGCACCTCGGCCCCGATCACCAGAGCATGTTCGATCTGACGAGTGCGGATCATCGATTCGACCATCGTCAGCCCGTACAAAAAGCCGGAGCAAGCCGCAAAAATGTCCATCCCCGCAGCGTTCGTCGCGCCAAGCTGTGCCTGAATCAACGCTCCGGTCGATGGCATTATCTGGTCGGGGGTGGTGGTAGCGCAGACGATCAATTGAACATCGGTCGGTTCAAGGCCAGCCCGCTCAAGCGCCTGCTTGGCGGCAGCGGTGCCGAACATGGACGTATATTCATGCTCAGCAGCCTTGTGGCGCTGTTTTATGCCGGTGCGTGAGGTGATCCATTCATCGGAAGTTTCGACGATCTTTTCCAGATCGGCATTCGTTAGAATACCCTCCGGGTAAGAGTGTCCCATCCCGATTATGCCCGCATTTCGTTCAGTCATTGATTATGAATTAGAACCTAAAGTTTCGAAGATTTCAAAAATCTAGTCGCTCTTCTTTACATCAATGATCTGGCGGCCTTTATATTCTCCGGTTTCGGGGTCGATGCGATGCGGCTTCTTTGCTTCGCCCGAGTCCTTGTCGATGTAGAACTGCGGCGTTTTCAGCGCATCATGAGCACGGCGTTGGCGAGTGCGCGATTTTGAGTGTCGTCGTTTCGGATTTGGCATTTATATTACCTCGGTATATTTACGTGCAGACGGTCTGCGATTTTATAATAGATCTTTGAGTCCGGCCCATCTGGGGTCGATCTCGGCTGTCTCGCATGTGCAGTCGCCGTTGTTCAGATTCTGCACACATTTTTCGCATAATCCGCGGCAGTCTTCGCGGCAGATCAGCTTTTCCGGAATCTCAAGGATGATCTGCTCACGAGCGATCTGTCCCATATCGATCTCCGAATCGGTCACTATATCAACATTCAGGTCGACGCCCGTCAATTCCTTATCTTTTTCTGACGAGAAATGCTCGGGCTCGACATAGATCACTTCGAAATCTGCCGTTATCGTGAGCGGAAACGGCTCGGCACATCGCGTGCAGCTTGAATTCGCTTTGGCCGCCACCTCACCGGATATCTCGATCTGCACGCCTTGCCGGCGGATGGTGCCGGCGACCGAAACGTCATCCGTAAGCTCAAGTTCTGCAGAAAGATCTTCGATCTCGTCCGGACCGACCTTGAGGTCGAACGGAAGCGGTTCGTGTGACAGAGTTGAGAGGTCGATCTTCATTTTCAATGCCTTAAACTACGGGCCGCTTCGGCAAAAGGCAAATTTCTAATTATAGCGTCCTAAGCAGGAGTGTCAATCATTCAGCCTCGCTGCGAGGCGGAACCAACGGCTTCATCAAGCGACGAGAACCCTCGATCTGAAAGAAGCTTCTCCAGGCCGGCGTTGATCGTTTCAGCAAAAGAGGGGCCGCCGTATACAAATCCCGTGTAGGTTTGAAGCAGAGACGCTCCCGCAGCGATCTTTTCGAACGCGTCGTCGGCAGACATAATTCCGCCGACGCCGATGATCGGAACTTCGTCGTTGGTGAATTTGTAGAGGCTTGCGA
>JACDAK010000326.1 GCA_013695495.1 Blastocatellia bacterium
GCACCTTTCCGACCTCCGATCAAAGCACCGACAGCGGAGCCGCCGCCCACGATCGCTATATTGGTAGCAAGCCCACGCTTGGATTTTCGCCTCTGCCCGAAAGCCTCCGGAGCCAACGTAGTGATACCAAAGATCATTAAAACCGCAAGTACAAAAAATTTCTGCATTCGTTTCATTTCGTTATCCTCCCCGAGAATCCTAAGATTCAACCCAGTGCCCTACAAAAGCCGTGCCAGATTTCATTCTTCCACAGCAAGAACTTTGGAACTTGTTCTGAATGCACGACTTTGCACCTGCTGCGTTAAACTATCGAGTCTACGAAGATCGGTTCGGTAAACGATTTCGGTCACCGATTCTTGACAGCGACACCATTTCGTAGCACTTTATCAATACATTCCGTCATAAAGCTTTCAAATTTGAGGACCAAACCATGAAACGAATACTTTTCTGCCTATTTGCGCTGGCTATCTACGTGTGTCCTGCCATCGGACAGCAGCAAGCCGTCGCCTTCACAAACGCAAGGATTATCCCGATTGTCGGGCCGGAGATCGAATCCGGAACAATCATCATCCAAAACGGGAAGATCATCGCGGTAGGAGCAAATCTTCCGATCCCGGCGAACGCACGAACTATTAATGCACAAGGCAAGGTGATAATGCCCGGCCTCGTCGATACGCACAGTCATATCGGTAGCGGATCTGGAGCGGACGGATCCGGCCCTATCCAGCCGGACGTACGGCTTCTCGATGGCCTGAATGCCCGCTCATCTACCATCCAGCGTGCTCAAGCTGGCGGGCTCACAACTGTCAACGTAATGCCCGGTTCGGGTCACCTCAATAGCGGACAGACGCTCTACATAAAGCTGCGCGACAACGCGAACAAGGTCGATGATCTTCTGATCTACGATAAAGAAAAACGCTACATGGGCGGTATCAAGTTTGCGAACGGAACGAATTCGATTCGCAGCGGGGGCGGCAGCTTTCCCGGAACCCGTGCCAAATCCGCAGCGCTCGTGCGTGAGCAATTCATAAAGGCTCAGGAGTATCGTGAAAAGATCCAAAAGGCCGGGAAAGACGTGAGCAAGCTGCCGCCCCGCGACCTGGCGATGGACACGCTTGTCGAAGTTCTGGAAGGTAAACGGATGGTTCACTTCCACACTCACCGACACGACGACGTGCTCACCGCTCTTCGGCTTCAAAAAGAATTCGGTTTTCGCATCGTCCTTCAGCACGTTTCTGAGGCCTGGAAGGTGGCCGATGAGATTGCCGCAGCCAAAGCACCTGCATCCATCATTTTTATCGACTCCCCTGGCGGAAAGCTGGAAACTGCCGACATCAGGTTTGAGAACGGCGTCGCACTGGAACGCGCTGGTGCACTTGTCGGCTTCCACACCGACGACGGCATCACTGATTCACGGCACTTCCTTCGCTCGGCCGGCCTCGCAGTCCGCGCCGGAATGTCGCGCGAAAAGGCTCTTTATGCATTGACGATGGCAAACGCAATAATGATGGACTTAGAGGACCGCGTCGGTTCGCTCGAAGTCGGCAAAGATGCTGACCTGATAATTATCTCGGGAGACCCGTTAAGTGTTTACACCCACGTGCTCGAAACATGGGTTGACGGTCAAAAGGTGTTCGACCGGTCAGACCCCAAAGATCGCCTCATCGCTGTAGGAGGATTCGGTGCCAGCAACGATTCCGACATTCATCTTGATTGTTTCGATGCCTACATCGGAGGTGGGAACTAAAATGACATATTCTAAAAAAATCACACTCAACATTTTTGCATTGGCCGTAACAGCGTTTTTCGTGTCAGCCGCAAACGCTCAGATCGCTGTCGTAGGCGAGACGGTGTGGACAATGACTGGTGCCCCCATCTCCAACGGTATTGTCTTGATGAACAACGGCAAGATCACTGCCGTCGGCCCGGCTGCCAGCGTCTCTATTCCTGCGGGCTATCGAGTTATCAACGCGAAAGTTGTTACACCCGGCCTCATCGACGCACATACTGTGATCGGTCTAAATGGATATCTGAATCAACCGCATGATCAAATGGCCCTCGACGGCGGCGGATCGTTCCAGCCCGAACTCCGGGCCATCGACGCCTATAACGCCGAAGAGCGGTTGATCGAATGGGTTCGCGAGTTCGGCGTGACGACAATACACACCGGCCACCAGCCTTCGGCTCTCGTATCCGGTCAGACAATGATCGCGAAGACGGCGGGCAAGAATGTCGACCAGGCTACGATAGTCCCGACCGCTATGATCGCCGCGACGATCGGTCAAGCGGCAAGTGCAGGAGCTGGCCGCTCGCCGGGCAGCCGTGCAAAGATGGCGGCTATGCTTCGTGCCGAGCTCATAAAGGCTCTGGAGAACTCGAAGAAAACAGAACAGCCCCGCGATCCCCGAGCATCCACAATGATCCGCGTCATAAAAGGCGAGATCCCGATGCTGATCACTGCGGAACGGTCGCAGGACATCATGACGGCGATCCGCATCGCTAAAGAATTTAACATCAAGATCATTCTCGACGGTGCTGCTGACGCCCATATGGTGCTGGACGAGATCAAAGCTTCGGGTTTTCCGGTGATAGTTCACGCGACGATGGCACGACCCGGCGGCGATCGCGAGAATCTCTCCATGGAAAACGCATCCAAACTGAAAGCAGCGGGAATCCCCTTCGCACTCCAGAGCGGCTACGAAGGGTATGTTCCCAAAACCCGTGTCATCCTCTTCGAAGCCGGAGTGGCAGCCGCGAATGGACTGTCGCAGCGTGACGCCCTCGCATCGATCACCATCGACGCCGCTCGCATTCTCGGGATCGACAACCGCGTCGGCTCGTTGGCGGTTGGCAAAGACGCTGATATCGCGATGTATAACGGCGACCCGTTTGAATATACGACCCACTGTATCGGAACCATAATCAACGGTCAGGTAGTAAGCGAGGTGAAGCGTTAACCAATGGTAAAATTGAGATCAACTTTCTTTGCACTTGTTCTTCTCGTCTTGGCTGTTGGGGCACTTCCCGCATCTGCACAGCAGCGGCCGGCGGCCGGCGACACTCCCCGGCCAACTGCGTCACCGGCTCCGGCTCAGGTCGAAGAGCCGCCCGTTGTGACAAAACATTCGGCACGGATAGGCGGCCGTCAGCTGAATTATACGGTTACGACCGGCTACATGCCGATCAAGAACCCAGCGAATGGCGAAACCGAGGCCAACATCTTCTTCATGTCCTACACGCTCGACGGGGTGACGGACCGCCGGACACGGCCCGTAATGTTCTCGTTCAACGGCGGTCCCGGGTCGGCATCGGTGTGGCTGCACTTGGGAGCTTTGGGGCCAAAACGCGTTCGAATGCTCGACGACGGCAACAAACCGCCGCCGCCGTATCAGCTCGTCGATAACGATCATAGCTGGCTCGATCTGACTGATCTCGTTTTCGTCGACACGGTCGGTACCGGCTATTCGCGTGCGACTAAACCAGAATTCGCCAGCAAATTCTTCTCTGTTAACGGCGATATTCAGTCGACCGGCGAATTTATTCGGATGTACCTCGTCCGGCACGAGCGTTGGGCATCGCCGGTTTATCTTGTCGGTGAAAGCTACGGCACGACGCGGGTGGCGGGCCTATCAAATCATCTATTCGAACGCGGGATCGGGCTAAACGGCGTCGCGCTGGTTTCGATGGTAACGAACTTCCAAACGATTCGTTTCGCCGAAAACAATGACACGCCGCTCGTATTGATACTCCCGTCGTATACAGCCACGGCCTGGTACCACAAAAAGCTCAGCCCGGAGCTTCAGAGGCGACCTCTGACCGAGGTTCTCCGCGAAGCTGAACGGTTTGCAACAGATCAATATGGCCCGGCGCTGATGCGTATAGACCGGCTCTCCGCCGCTGAAAAGCAAGATCTGCTTACGAAGTTTGCCATGTACACTGGGCTGTCGCGCGAGTTCATCGACCGCAACAACTTTCGCATCGACCTCGGAGAATTCAACAAGGAGCTTCTTCGCGACCGTGGCAGAACGACCGGGCGTCTCGACAGCCGCTTCGTCGGATTCGATCGCGATTCTGCCGGCAGCAACCCTGAATTTGATCCGAGCATGACTGCCATCCGGCCGCCTTATACGTCCACATTTAATGATTACGTACGGCGTGATCTCGGATACAAATCTGATCTCGAGTACTACATCCTCGGGGGTGGTATAACCACGCCCTGGAACTGGAACACTCCGACCGGTTGGGCCGAAACGACAAGCGCCCTTTCAAGTGCGATGCGAAAGAACCCTTATATGAAGGTCTTCCTCGCCAGTGGTTACTACGACTTGGCGACGCCTTACTTTGCGGCAGATTACACCATGTCATCGATGAGCCTCGACCCGGAACTTCGCCGTAACATCTCAACCGAGTACTACGAAGCGGGACATATGATGTACATCGACATCCGGTCCCTAGCAAAGCTTAAGACCGATATCGCTACATTTATCCGCAGTTCTGAAGCTCAGTAGACCGCGCACGAACCCTCTACGCCAATGCCGCCCGTGTTAAAACGATCACGGGCTTTTTTTCTCTCAAAAGTGCTTCCCTACTGATATGTAACGACTTACGGTTCCATTTGTACGCTTCTGTACACAATAATCCGCCTATCCGCAATATCATCCAGCCAGTAAATTTCACGATGTGCATTTAGTTGATGAGGGTCCCCGACCCCTTTTTATCCGTATCCGTACACGGGTTTTCCAAGAACTATCCGGGCAAATTATGGACAGACTATTTGGCAGGCCTCTGACTCGAAATTCTTCGCTCAGTTTTTCGTCTTTACTTGTGTTAATTGCCGGTGCCGTATTGTTCAGTGCATGCTCTGAAGAACCGTCCGCCGAATCTCGCCCGCTACCCGAACTTCAGCAGCTCAACCGGATACCGCAGACCGGCCATCCTCAGCCGCATATTGCCGAAGATGACGGCCAATGGCTGATGCCCGCAAAAGATTACGCGAGCACCCGCTTCAGCGGCATGTCTGATATCAATGTAGAGAATGCTGCGAATCTTCAGGTCGCATGGACCTTCGCCACCGGCCTTGCCAATGGACATGAGGCTGCGCCGCTCATCGTGAGCAACACGATGTACGTCATAACTCCCTACCCAAATATTCTATACGCACTTGATCTGACGCAGCCCGGGGCGCCAATGAAGTGGAAATATGAACCTAAACCCGTGGCGGCATCGCAAGGCGTCGCATGCTGTGATGTGGTCAACCGCGGCGGTGCATATTATAACGGCAAGATCTTTTACAACACGCTGGACAATCACACCGTAGCTGTCGATGCCGAAACAGGCGAGGAGGTCTGGAAGACAAAGGTTGGCGAAATCAACCTTGGCGAGTCCATGACCATGGCTCCGCTGGTCGTAAAAGGAAAAGTGCTCGTTGGGAACTCCGGCGGTGAATTTGGTGTCCGGGGAAAGATAGCCGCGCTCAACGCCGAGACCGGCAACATCGACTGGCTTGCTTACAACACCGGACCTGACGCCGATGTGCTCATCGGGCCAAATTTTCAGCCATTCTATGCTGACGACCGCGGCACCGATCTGGGCGTCACTACCTGGCTGCCCGACCAGTGGAAGATCGGCGGCGGCACTGTCTGGGGATGGATCTCCTATGACGCCGAACTCGATCTGATCTATTACGGAACTGGCAACCCCGGCCCCTGGAACCCTGAGATCCGTCCTGGCGACAACAAATGGACCTGCGGCATCTTTGCCCGCCGCCCAGATACAGGCGAGGCGATATGGGCTTACCAGTTCAGCCCGCACGACGAGTTCGATTACGACGGCGTAAACGAGAATATCCTGATCGACCTTCCCATTAATGGCCAAATGCGAAAAACGCTTGTGCGGCCTGAACGGAACGGCCACATGTATGTGATGGACCGATTGACGGGCGAGGTGCTCTCTGCTGAAACGTTCGCACACGTAACGGTTACCGAGGGGATTGATCTAACAACCGGAAAGCCGAACAAAGTAGAGGATAAAGCGACCGGGTTTGGAAGGGTCGTTCGCGACATCTGCCCGTCCGCCCCGGGGGCGAAGGACTGGCAGCCGTCTGCATTTTCGCCGCAGACAGGGCTGCTTTACGTACCGCACCAAAACCTGTGCATGGAAATGGAGGGCCTCGAAGCGAACTACATCGCGGGCACTCCATACGTCGGGGCGAATGTTCGGATGTACGCCGGACCGGGCGGGCATCGAGGCGAGTTCACCGCATGGGATCCGGTCGCCGGTCAGGCAGTGTGGAAGATCCGCGAAAACTTCCCTGTCTGGAGCGGAGCCCTTGTCACCGCAGGTGATGTAGCGTTCTACGGAACGATGGAGGGGTGGTTCAAGGCAGTGAACGCTCGAACGGGCGAACTCCTGTGGCAGTTCAAAACATCTTCGGGCATCATTGGGCAGCCTGTCACGTTCCGCGGCCCTGACGGGAAGCAATATGTATCGGTACTTTCCGGAGTCGGCGGATGGGCCGGGGCGATCGTAGTCGGCGGACTCGACCCG
>JACDAK010000337.1 GCA_013695495.1 Blastocatellia bacterium
GAAACGCATTGTTGTATCGCGAAGTTTCGTTCTGCGGAGCGACCGCAGCGACATAAAACAACTCACCGTTGCGAAGCTGAGTGGTGTAGATGGTTACGACTTCCACTCGACGCGTTACAGGCGATGTTCCAGACAATGTGGTCGCCAGAGCCTGTCGACCGCTCAGTCTTGTGTTCTGATATCCGCCGCTCTGCCGGAGATGGGCGTTACCCTGAAGCAGCCCTCGCACGAATTCTTGAGTGCCCTGCGTCAGATTCGTAGAGGACGGGCGTGCGAGTCCGATCATTGCTCCGTGCGTTATGCCCTGATCGCCATAGGCGCCTTCGGGGGCGAATATCACACTCTGTTGTGTCGGAAATTCCCGCCAATTACTCGGTACACTCATTTGTATCCAATTGCCGCTCGTATAGTTGCGTCTGCTATTCGACGGTGCTTGAACATTCGTTGAGTATCTTCCGCCGGCTGTCGGCGACTGACCGCCGCCAGCTTGACCTCGTCCCTGCTCGATCTGCGCCATAGTCTGTGCAGGCGGCATCGAGGCTAATTTATATTTGGTTCGTTCGAATCCGGCCGTAATCTTGATCGGGTTCGACGAAACTCTGAGAAGCTGAGCTTCGCGGTTTATGTTCTGAAAACGGTTACCCGGGTCGGGATGGCTACTCAGAAACTCAGGAGCGCGGCTACTACCTTGAGCGGCGATCGTCTGGAACATCGCCGCGAGATCCCGCGGGTCATATCCTGCATTCGCCATGATCTGTGCACCAAGAACGTCAGCCTGATTTTCGTATTCCCTGCTATATCGGGTCATCCACACCTGTGCGCCGAGAGCACCAAGCTGTGCACCCGTTTGCCCGCCGAGGATAGCACCGCCGAGGATCAACCCGATAACACCTAGCTGGCTGCCTACCCTGCTCTGCCGCGTCGCCTGAGCCGTAGCGTGACGAAGAGCAACGTGGCTGATCTCGTGAGCCATCACTCCCGCCATCTCACCTTCATTAATAGCCGCCTGGATCATCCCTCGATTGATATACATCGGGCCCCCAGGCAATGCGAAAGCATTGATATCGCTGGCGTTGACTACCCTAAAAGTATACTGGAAGGCAGGTTGACGGAACTGCTGCGGAATGCCCGCGACAAGCCGTGCACCGACACCTTGAATATACTGATTGATTTGACCATCATTCACGATCGGAAACTGCTGTTCGATCTGCACTGAGTAGTCCCGGCCGAGTTTCACGTCCTGCTCAACGTTGTAACGATTCTTCGGCAAGCTTATTCGCGTTTGCCCAACAGCTACCATCGGTAAAAACGTCATTGTCCAGATCATGGCCGACGCGATAAAGCCTTTAAAAATCATCTTATTTTTCATTTCATCCTCCGAAACACATTGTGCGTAAGTGTACTAAATCGTTACACGGTTCGCATAACGCTCACTGAGGTCAGTGCAATAGCTGTTCCATAGCAGTGCGACCAGCCTGACGAGGAGACATGCAATGAACAATCGAGCATTTCTCTACGCCGAAACCTCAGTTTCTCGTCTGTTTGTATGTTACGAAAATGTTAAGCGGGGAGGCGAGAGCCGACGTCCGCAGTCTTAAATTAGTTATAATCTCCGTGTGGAAAGTCAGAGAAATGCACTATATGGTGTATTTCGGCGATTAAGATCGATAATTATTTGAGATCCAAAATGCGTTCCACTCTGAGGATCTATAGCACATTTATGAAATACTTTGAGAGAACGGTTTTTATATACTCCTTCATTCTCATTGCGGGAGTGATACTCACCGGCTGCAGCGGCCAGAAGCTCGGCCAGGACCAGGGCCAGTCGACTGAAGGTCGGGTTACTCTCCAAGGAACGGGTTCCACTTTCGTGAAGCCGATGATGGATAAGTGGGCAAGCGAGTTCGGTAGGGCCAACCCCGGGATGCGTATTGATTATTCAAGCACCGGTTCAGGTGCAGGGATCAAGGCGATCCAGAGCCGAACGGTGGATTTCGGGGCCACTGACGCAGCGATGAGCGACGACGAGCTACGACAGGTTTCCGGGGGTGAGATCGTTCACATTCCTGTGGTGCTGGGAGCTGTTGTGCTCACATACAATCTTGATGGTGTTACCCAACCGTTGAAACTCACGCCCGAGCTCATTTCCGATATTTTTCTGGGAAAGATCCGCGTTTGGAATGATGAGCGCATCAGGAATGAGAATCCGGGCACAGAACTGCCGGCAAACCCAATCACTCCGATATTTCGCGCCGACGGCAGCGGGACCTCTGACGTATTCACAGATTACTTATCAAAGACAGTCCCCGAATGGCGACAGTCAATAGGTCGAACTAAGAACCCTCAGCTCCCGCAAGGTGTAGGAATCGGGGGGAAGGGTAATGAGGGAGTAATGGGCCAAGTTAAGAGTACTCCGAATGCGATTGGTTATGTTGAGTTAACGTTCGCGATTGCGAACGATCTTCCGGCGGCCCAAATCCGTAATCGGGCAGGAAACTTTGTCGCAGCCACGAGCCAGACCGTGTCAAACGCGGCTGAGGGGATGGCGTCAAAGATGCCGGACGACCTAAGATTCGAGATCACGAATGCTGAGGGCGCCGAGGCGTACCCGATCGCCGGGATCGTTTATGTGCTTGCCTATAAAGAGCAGAGAGACCTCAATAAAGGTAAGGCGATCGCTGATTACCTCTGGTGGTGTATCCACGACGGGGAACAATTCGTGCGCGACCTGCACTACGCTCCTCTTCCTCCTGCCTTGGTGACGATGACGGAAGCCAAAATCAACTCTCTAGTGAGCAACGGACAGCCTGTGCGCAACTAGTGGAAAGGACTCTTTAGTGCTGTGTTGAAGACGGGAGCCATAGGCGACAAACTGTTCCGCACTGCTCTACTACTGGCGGCGTCCAGCATTCTGCTGCTCGTCGCGGGTATTTTCCTAATGATGCTGCAGAACTCGATGCCGACCATCGAGCGATACGGCCTCGGACTTTTGTTTAACCGAGAGTGGGCACCGGCACAGCAAAGCTTCGGTGCCCTTCCTTTTATCTACGGGACCGTCGTCTCTTCGCTGATCGCCATTCTCATCGCAGTTCCTATCTCGCTAGGGGTCGCGGTTTTCCTTGTGGAACAGGCACCGCGAAGCATTGCCCGACCGATCGCGTTCATGGTCGAGCTGCTGGCCGCCATTCCGTCAGTTGTTTATGGGCTGTGGGGGATCTTCGTACTCGCGCCGATAATTAGAGATTATCTCGGACCATTCCTGCAGACCAACCTCGGTTTCATACCCTTTTTTCAGGGACGCTTGACCGGTTTCGGAATGTTGACTGCCGGCATCATCCTAGCGCTGATGATCACGCCCATAATAACGGCGGTGGTGCGCGATGTTCTCGAAGCCGTTCCGACGTCTCAGCGTGAAGCGGCACTCGCACTGGGGGCGACGAAATGGGAGACAACGGTGATCGTTCTGGGGAATGCGGCTTCAGGGATCGCCGGTGCTGTCGTGCTCGGTCTTGGAAGGGCTCTTGGCGAGACGATGGCTGTTACGATGGTGATCGGAAATTCGCCCCAGATTACCGCGTCGCTCTTTGAGCCCGCCTATACGATCGCGTCAGTTCTTGCAGCGAACTTTGCTGACGCGACAGATGAGCTCTATATGAGCGCGTTGATCGAGATCGGGTTGTTACTATTTCTTGTGACTTTCATTGTTAACGGCTTAGCAAAGCTGCTGATAATGACAGTTGCCGGGCGCTCGAATGCGGCCAAACACGTTTAAAAGATGGCGTTACGAAAGGCACAGGTTCACAACAAACGGCTGTCGGTCAACTTAATAATGACGACAGTGACCGCTTTGTGCGCT
>JACDAK010000338.1 GCA_013695495.1 Blastocatellia bacterium
AACATTAAGCGTGAGCTTGCGCGTGATCTTCCAATCGTCCTGCACGTAGAACGCCAGCTGGTCGATTCGCTGATCGTGCGAGCTTGCACCGTCGGAATAGGTCAGGCCCGACAATAGCCCCGTTCGATTGAAGCCACCACCGGCTATTATCGATGACGGCGTCTGATTGAACGTGACATTGTAACCACGCGTACCGAAATAGAAATACCCGCCAAGGTCAGTGTAGATGTAATTCACACCAAACTTGATCGAGTGATTGCCGGTGACGATGCTGAAATCGTCGCGGAACTGGTACTTGCGCTCGAGTGTGGATTGTGGCGTGTTCGCGTTCTGTCCGATGCTGATGCCGGTCGGGAAATTTAGCGTAAGCCCTTCCTGCGCAGCAAGGATCTCGTTCGTGAAATCCTGGAAGTGAAACGTGAACTGATTCAGCATCCTTGGTGAGAGATTGTAAGTGTGGTTAACCAGGAAACTGTAAAGCGTGTTAGTAGTGAAATTGCCGCCCGTTAGGTTCGTCCGCGGATTGGGCGAAGCCACCTGGTCGTTCGGCGAATCGTTTCCCTGATATGAGAAGCGATAGAACATGCTTTGCTTGTTGTTGATCTTATGATCGACCTTCGCGGAAAGCAGCGTATCGTTATAGGGCGTCGGGATCGTCGAGTCAACCGTGGTCCCCGGTATCAGGGCAAGTTCCGATTGAACGCTCGGCAAGACAGAGAGCGACTGCCGTTCGCGAAAACGTTCTAGAGCAAAGAAATAGAAGAGACGGTCCTTGATGACAGGCCCGCCGATGCTTCCGCCATATTCCTGACGGCTGAAGGCGGGTTTCTCGTAACTCGGATTTGTTTCGCGGGTCAACCGGTCAAAAAACGTGGAAGCCGTAAGAGCGTCGTCGCGGAAATTGGAGAAGAACGAGCCGCGAAGGCTGTTGCCGCCGCTTTTCGTTACAACGTTTACCACTCCGCCGACCGCACGGCCTTGGTCAGCCGACCAACGATGTTGCTGGATCTGAAATTCCTGGATCGATTCGTAGGAAAAGTTTTGAAGCAGACTTCCGACGACATTGTCTTTATTGTCACCGCCGTCGACGTTTACGTTTACGCTGCGGCCGTCGCCGCCGTTAAATGCAACGTTGCCGATGCGGGTTTTCGTGGGATCGAAGTTGCCGACGGGACGGGCTTCGGGAGCTACAACTGTCAGACCCGCAAAGGTACGGTTAAGCAAAGGAAGATTAGCGATCTCTTGCGGCGTCACCGTGTGCCCGATATCGGACCGGGTCGTTTCTATAAGCGGCTGCTCGCCGGTTACGGTCACTGTCTCAGTGATGTTGCCGGGTTGGAGATCAAAGTTTAGCGTTTGGCGGGCGCCGATGTTCAGCTCTACGTCTTCGCGTAGCAACCTGCTAAAGCCCTCTGCTTCGGCGGCCAGGTCATAACGGCCCGGGGGAAGTTCCGTGACGACAAAGAGGCCGTCACTGTTTGCTACAGCAGTTCTTTCGAGCCGGGTAGCCCTGTTTGTCACCGTGACCTTGGCACCGGGAACGACATTTCCCTGAGCATCATAGACACGTCCATTAACGGTGGCGGTTGAGACCTGGCCGGCCACGGGCAAGGCCAGAAGAACCGCTAACAAGGTCGCAAAAAAACTTTTGCGGCCAATATCGGCAAATATTCTGTTCGACATTAATATGTCCTCCGTAATTCTTCAGAATTCGCACAGAACCCCTTGATCTCGTCTGAGGCGGTAGCACTCCCGAAAGATAAAAAGTTTGCCTCTTGGAGAGCGCGCCAACGCAAGTTATGTTCCATCTACGAATGACAAAGGATAGAGCGGCAGTCTGCTTGTATTTGTTAGGTTTACGGTGACAAATTGTGCCGAACCCTATCACTCACCGACGTTACTTTGTACAGTTACGGCAAATATTTGGAGCGAGAAACAAAATAATGGATAATGTTGGCTGTTAAAGGCGATTTTCGGACGGATGATGAGATGTGATCTCAATGTCCAAGGGACAAGTTACGCGTCTCGCGAAGCCTAAGTTGAGGTTCTTGTAAAAGAAGTCTAGGAAACTACAGAAAGTGAAAACTCTGATGAATCAGGGAAGGTATGATGAAGCATTTGAGAGGTGCTCGGAACTACTCGCGGAGTCGGCAGTGGAATAGGTTGCGGGCTCGTGGCGTTGGGTCATTCGGCGTGGAGTTCGGGTTTGGTGGGTAGGGGGTGGGTGGATTGGTAGGTGTGGGCTAGGTTTAGGAGGAGTTGTTCTTGCCAGAAATTGCCCATTAGTTGGAGGCCGATGGGGAGGCCTTCGGTGGAGATGCCGCAGGGGACGCTGATGGCGGGGATACCGGCGAGGTTTGCAGAGACGGTGTAGATGTCGCTGAGGTACATGGCGAGCGGGTCGTCTGAGCGTTCGCCGAGCTTGAAGGCGATGTCGGGCGAGGTTGGCGTAAGAATGGTGTCGCATTTTGTGAATGCGTTTATGTAGTCGCGCTTGACCATCGCTCGGACCTTTTGTGCCTTTGAATAATAAGCGTCGTAATAACCGCTGGAGAGAACGTAGGTGCCGAGCATGATGCGGCGTTTTACCTCTTCGCCGAAGCCTTCTTCGCGCGTCTTTGAATACATCTGCCGGAGTTCCGGCGCATCCTCCGCTCGAAAGCCGTAACGCACGCCGTCATAGCGGGCGAGGTTTGACGATGCCTCTGCCGTGGCGATGATGTAATAAACGGCGATGCCGTATTTGGCATGCGGCACTTCGACGTCGACTATCGTGGCCCCAAGGTTTCGGAAGTTGTCGATGGAGGCTTCGACGGACGCACGGACCTCTTCATTGAGGCCTTCGGCGAAGAGCGATCGAGGGACGCCGATGGTCTTGCCTGCGATGTCGGCACCGAGCGAGGCGGCGTAATCGGGCACGGCGACATCTGCGGAGGTCGAATCGCGCGGGTCTCGGCCCGCGATCGTGCCGAGGACGTGAGCGACGTCTTCGGTGGTTTGGCCGAATATGCCGATGCTGTCGAGCGACGAGGCGAATGCGACCAGCCCGTACCGCGAGATGCGGCCGTAGGTCGGTTTGAGGCCGACGATGCCGCAGAGCGACGCCGGCTGACGGACTGAGCCGCCGGTTTCGGACCCGAGAGCCGCGCGGACGACGCCGGACGCGACTGCGACGGCGGATCCGCCGGAACTGCCGCCGGGCACGCGGGAGGTGTCCCACGGGTTCTTTGCGGGGCCGAATGCGGAGTTCTCGTTCGATGAGCCCATCGCGAACTCGTCCATATTCGTTTTACCGATGACGATCGCACCGGCTTCGTTGAGGCGTTCGATCGCCGTGGCGTCGTATTGAGCGCGATAATTGCCGAGGATGCGAGAGCCGCAGGTGGTCGGCATGCCCTTGGTGCAGATGTTATCTTTGATGGCTATGGGAAAGCCTTTGAGCGGCCCAGTGCTATCGAGGCGGCCCACCGCGTCGGCACGCTGTAGCGCGTGTTCGCGCTGGATGCTCAAGAATGAATTGAGCTCGGGGTTGAGCCGCTCGGCGTTGTCGAGCGTTTGTTCGATGTTTGTTCTGATTTCCATTTAAGATGCTGGGGCGATGCTGTTGATCAGCCATCTATCGCCTCGTAGGACAGTTTCGATGTTTACGGGCCGCTGCTTGCTGCTTTCGTCGTCGCGCCAGAAGAGCAGGACGC